>CBRGMJ010000270.1:0-3493 GCA_967797525.1 uncultured bacterium
CCAGGTTCGCCTGATCGGGCCGACGCCGGTTCCGACCACGGCGACCGGGACACCGCGCGCCCCCGCCGCCAACATGGCGCCCAGGTAGTACGCCGCACTCCGCGCGCTGGTCACGTCCTGCACGAGCGAGCCGCCCCCGCTGATGAACAAACCCGCCCCCGCCAACGCCCGCCAGACACCGAACGGCGCTCAGGATCTCGACTCCACGTGATGGATGGCTTCGGTCGCCGGGGGACTTGCCGACAGGACGATCGGACGGACATCCGGCCGCCGTTGCCGTAGACCCGCGAGGAGTCCGGCCAACACGGCTTCGTCGCCAAGGTTCCCGAAGCCGTAATACCCGCTGATCAGGACCCGGTTCGCCGCGCGATCCAGAGGAGCACCAGCACGCCGGGGACGGCCACCAAGGCGCCGAGCGCCAGGGCGTTCCCTGTCCGCCAAAACGTGTAGATCAGGGGAGTGTGGATATGCGAGAACGAGTTCACCAGTCCGACCGTGCCGACGGCTCCCGCCGCCGCGAAGACGAGCGTCGCACGCTTCCAGCCCAACCCGGCGGCTACGCCGGCCAGCACCAGCGCCGGATATCCGAGGAGAAACTCCTTCGTCCGCGGTCGCGCCACGAGCACGCTCTCGAGCGTGGCACGTAGCTGTTGTTCGACCCCCGACAGCGGCAGGTTGATGTTACCGGTTCTCGCCAGCACCAGGACGGCGGCCGCGGCGGCCACCAGCACCCCTACCGCTGCGCCGATCCGCAGTGGCTGCCTGAACCAGACCGCCACCTCGCGTGCCGCCGCGCGCCACCCGCCGGGCGGTCGTCGATCGAACGTGACCCACAACGCGACCAATGCCACTGGGATGATGTGCGCCGGCTTGACCCCGAGGAATACCGACAACGCCAGCATGAACTCCCACTTGCTGAGCAGCGCCGCGACGAACAACCCGGTGAGCAGCGCCGCCGCCGCGGCCCGTCCCAGGGTGGCGTACCCTTGGGCGACGGGACGGCCGGTCCGTCTCGGCAGCGCCCAGAACGCTGCGCCCGTCCCGCCCGCGATTGCGATGCCCAGCGCCAGAACCTGTCGCCAGAGACTGTCCAGCCCGGTTCGACCCAGCGCCGCCGTTCCCACGGCGGCAGCCACCAGCACGGCGATCGCCAGCGACCCGGGCAGCACTACCCCAAGCGCACGGGCGAGATCCGTCAGCACGATCAGGCCAAGCGCCGCCGCGCCCACCGCGACCAACCACACCAGAGGCGCGGGCGGGTGCAGGGGCTCAAGCGCGCGCGACCGGCTGAGGGTGAACCCGAGCCGGCGCAGACCGGTCGCGATGTCGTCGACGACCCCCAGGTTCACGTCGAGGGCCGGCACACCGGCGGGGGTGAAGAGCAGCGGGCGTAAGTACAGGATCCGCAGATTGCGCTCTTGCGCCGCGCGCACGAACTTATCCACGACATCCGCAGGCGGTAGCGTTTGCAGCTCTTCCGGTGTCACGCTGAATACGCGAATCACGTCGGGCCGCATCAAGACCGTGAGGCGGTCTTCACCCTTTTGCTTCCGTCGCGCCGTGAACACTTCGATTCGGCCGAAGCGGGCGCCGACGCGCCGGTACTCCTCCGCCGCCGCGTCCAGCAACCCCTCGTATCCCTGGACCTCGGTCAGCGCGAAGACGAGCGTCGGAGGCTCTGAGATCTGTGCGTAGCTGTCGACCAACACCCGCAGGCTCGCCGGTGTCAGACCCCGGTAATTGCGCGGGCGGACCACGACGCCGAGACCCGCCGCGCGATACGGCGCCGCGTCGTCGGGCCGGAAGCCGAGTCCGAGTTCTTCGAGATCGAGCGGGGTCCCACGCACTTCCAGCGCCCCGTCGAGCACGCGGATCCGCTCCTCACCAACCAGGGCGCGCAGCCGCGGTGCGAGAAACGCCAGCACCTCGGGGGGGCCGGTGACATACACCGCGTCAGACCGCAGGACGCCGGCCCCCAACCGCGCGAGCGGCGCCGCTGACGGGGCCAGCAGACCCTGCGCGCGCAGCGCGCCACCACTGGCGTACCCGATGATGCCATCCTCGGCCATGTTTTTCAGCGTTCGCTCGGAGAGGGCGACCGCGGTCGCCCCGCGCTGTCGCAACTCGCGGAGGGTGCTCGAAGGATCGCGACCCTCGCGGCGGATGAGCGTCGTCCAATCGCCGCCGTCGAGCACGAGGTCCACGGATCGATAGCGCGACTCCAGGCGGAACCGCATGCCCAGAACGGCCATCGCCGCCACCGCACCGATGCCGACGAGCACGATCAGGACGCGCCGCGTCATCACCGCGCCTCCTCGACCAGCGCGCGGACGACAACACGCCCCTCTTCAGACGCCACCCGCTCGATGATCATCGGAAACGGCAGGTCGCGGAAGGACACGGCCGGTTGCACGAGGCCAAGCGCGGTCTGGGCAATCGCCGGCGGCACGTCGACGCCGCTGACCTCCAGCGACGTCACGCGAAAGAGCAGGTCGGCGCCTGCGGCAACGAACTGCCCGCGGATGCGCGCCCGCACCGCTGCGCCGCCGACCGTCGCCATCCCTTCGGCCGTGACGCCTGAGGCGTCGACGCCGACCACAGGGTTCTCGACGCCGCGTTTGCGCAGAAACTGCTCCAGATCGGCCCGGCCAAACTCGATGACGGCGCGGCCGCCGCGCACCCGACCCACCGCGCGGTCTCCGCTCGGCGTCTTGATCAAATCGACGCCCGACAGCATGGCGTCCAGACGCTGCGACGTTAACGAACCGACGCGGATGCCGCGCGCCGTGACGCGCACCCGACCGAGGTAACCGCGGATCAACCCGAGCGGGCTCACGCCGGCCCTCACCGTGACGGTGCCGCCCGGCTCGAGGAGTGGGTGCAGCGCGCCGGCGATCTGGCGCTCCACGATGCGCGCGGGTATCACCACCAGTGCCCCGACGATCGCGGCGGCGAACAGGATCCACAGCACCCAGCGCATAGCCACTCCCGGCGCTACGGCGTACCGGCGCGTGAGCGACCAACGGCCGCGCGCAGCGCGGCGTCAATGAAGCGGTCGAGGTCGCCATTGAGCACGGCTGTAGTGTCCCCGGTTTCCACGCCGGTGCGGTGGTCTTTCACCAGCTGATAGGGATGGAGCACGTAGGACCGAATCTGATTCCCCCAGGCGGCCTCGCGAAACTCCCCACGGAGCTCCGCCATCCGCTCCCGTTGCTGAGTCTGCGCCGCCTCGACCAATTTTGACTTCAAGATGCGCATCGCGGTCAGCTTGTTGGCGTGCTGCGACCGCTCGTTTTGACACTGGACCACGACGCCCGTCGGCACGTGCGTGATGCGCACGGCCGTCTCGACCTTGTTCACGTTCTGCCCGCCCGCGCCGCCCGCCCGGTAGGTCTCGACACGGAGATCGTCGTCGCGGATCTCCACCTCGACGTCTTCGACTTCGGGGATGCCGTCCACCAGCGCAAATGACGTGTGCCGGCGGTGCGCGGCG
>CBRGMJ010000271.1:0-3478 GCA_967797525.1 uncultured bacterium
TGCACATCACCGTCCGTCTCTTCGCCGCTCACCGCGAGGCCGTGGGCGCCTCTGCCGTCGCTCTGATGGTGCCCGACGACACGAGCGCGGGCGATGTCTGGGATCTCCTCATTCGGCAGCACCCGGCGCTGAGTGCGCTGGTGCGCCCCACCGCGATCGCTGTCAACGATGAGATCCGTCCTGCCGAGCGCCGTCTCGCTGAAGGTGATCAGATCGCGCTCCTCGCTCCGGTCAGCGGTGGGGAGGTCCCCGCCGGCGCCGTCCGCCTTGATCTTGTCCGCGAACCGATTCGGCTCGAGACCCTGCTGGAGGCCGTGCGGCATCCGGGCGCCGGAGGTCTCGTGCTGTTTCTGGGCATCGTTCGCGACCACTCGCGGGGCCGGGAGGTCGATCATCTCGAGTACGAAGCGTACGAGAACCTGGCGCGCAAGGAGATGTCCCGTATCGCGGCGCAGGCTGTCGAGCGGTGGAGTGTGCGGATCGCCATCGCCCATCGGCTCGGCACCCTCGAGGTCGGAGATGTCAGCGTCGCCATTGCCGCGGCGGCACCGCACCGGCGTGAAGCCTTCGAGGCCTGCCGGTTCGCCATCGACACCCTCAAGCAAACCGTCCCGATCTGGAAGAAAGAAGTCTGGTCGGAGGGCGCCGAGTGGATCGGGCAGGACGAGCATCCGTCTCCGACCTCCTAGGGGACGAGCACGATCTTCCCAAAATGCTCCCGCCGCTGCATGATCGCATGGGCCTCGGCCGCGTTGGCCAGCGGCAGCACCTGATGCACGACGGGGCGTAGCAGCCCTTCAGATACCGGCACCATCGCCGACTGCAAATCCCGTTTGGGGCCCAACCAGGTCCCGTGGATACTCAGCTCTCGGCTAAAGACGTACCGGATGTCGGTCTTGCCCTCACCGCCGGTGGTGGCCCCGCACGTCACGAGCCGTCCCCCACGTGCCAGGAGTCTGAGGCTCGTCTCCCACGTCGAGGCCCCGACATGTTCGAAGACGACGTCGACGCCGCGCCTGTTGGTGAGCCGCCGCACCTCCTCATACACGTCCTGCTCCGCATGGTTGATCATGTCGCCCGCGCCCACGCCCCGGGCACGGTCAAGCTTCCATGCCGCGCCCGCGGTTGCGATCACCCGCGCGCCGTGCAGCCTGGCGATCTGGATCGCGGCGCTGCCGATGCCGCTGCCGGCGCCCCAGATCAGTACCGTCTCCCCTCTGCGGATACGCGCATGGGTCACCAGCATGTTCCAGGCGGTCACGAACACGAGTGGCACGGCCGCGGCCTCTTCGAACGACAGATGCGGTGGTTTGGCGAGCACGTTCACGCGCGGAACGGCGATCTGCTCCGCGTACCCACCATCGATATGCTCGCCCAGGATCGAATAGGTGGGACAAAACGTATCGTCGCCGGCGGCGCACGACGCACACCGCCCACACGACACACCGGGCGCCAGCATGACCTCCGCGCCGACCTCAAGATCGTTCGCGGCGGCGCCGAACGCCTCCACCACCCCGGCGACATCGGCGCCGAGGATGTGGGGGAACTGCAGCCGCAGCCGCGGGAGGCCGTTCCGTACCCAGATGTCGATGTGATTGACCGAAGCGGCCCGGACCCGTACGAGGACATCGGTGGGTCCCACCGGCGGGTCCGGTGCTTCTTCGTAGGCCAGCACTTCCGGGCCTCCATGCTTGTGCATCCGGACCGCGCGCACCGATCCCCTCCTCGACGTATCTCTACGCGTTCCAGGCCCGGGCCATCACGCGCTCGACGCGCCGGCGCGCCCCGGGGCCGTTCACGCCGCGGGCCTCGAGCATCGACCGGCACACGTATTGGACGAACGCTTCGACGGCCTGCGCGATGTTCATCCACCGGCCGTTGGCCGCACGGAGCCCGGCATCGCGGGCGTGCCGCAGCGTGACCGTTTCGAGTGGAGCATAGATCATGTCATACACGACCGCCGCGCGCGGCAGGTGCCGCACTCGCGCGCGTGAGAGATCTCTGTTGCGCCGGATGTCGCCGGCCGAGCGCTCCGACCACACGAGGTGGAAATCCTCTTCGCGCATCGGCGGCACGACCGCCGGGCTGGCCGGCGCCAGCGCTGAGTAGGGCTCGAGGCAGGTCCAGCCCGTTTCCCGCTTCTGGATCCCTGACTGCCCGCACAACGACGCGTTGATCACCAGGCCGACGTCCGGGAGACGCGCCTCAAGCTCGCCGTGGATCACAGCCGTGGCGCGCCCGCCCAATGCCTGCACGCGGGCCGCCAGATCTTGCGCGCGATCGTGGCGCCGGTTGGCGATCAGGAGTTCCCCGCCCTTGAGACGGCCGGCGAGGGCCACGGCCGCCGCGCGGGCAGCTCCGCCCGCGCCGAGCAACAGCACGGTCAACCCAGCGAGCCGCGGCACCAGCGGCCCGTCTCCTTCGCGATGGCGCAACGCCGCCAGCAGGCCGGCCGCATCCGTATTCGTCCCCGCCAGCGCGCCGTCGTGGTGTCTCACGATCGTGTTCACCGCGCCGATCGCCGAGGCCGCGTCGTCGGCCCCGTCGAGGTAACGCATCACCTGGGCCTTGTGGGGCGTCGTCACGTTCACGCCGAGACACGCCGGGGTCTCCCGCATCCACCGCATGAACGCGGGGAGGCGACTGACCGGCACGTCCAGCGATAGATAACTTGCCGGGATCTCCATGGCCGCCAGCGCCGGCGTCCAGATGCGTGGACTGCGCGCGTACGTCGACGGGTGATCGCCGATCAGACCGGCAACAGCCGGTGGGGTCTCGGCGGGCAGGGGATTGTCGACGAGTGCTGCCAGCGGCGCCAGCCACGAGGGTACGCCCATCGGATCACGGGCCCGCGGCCCGTCCGCACGCTCCCGGCGGTCTCATGCCGCGGCGGCGCGCATGACGCCCTTGATCTCCTCGGTCAGCCGCAACGCCTCGGCGATCGGCCGCTGCCACATGTTGCGACCAAAGATCAATCCTGTCGCCCCGGCCTCCATCACCATGCGGGCCTTGTTCAGGAGATCGGCGTCGCCGATCTTACTCCCACCAGAGAAGAGCACGAAACACTGTCCGGCCGTGCGGACGATCTTTTCGACCGCTGCGCGGTACTCCAAGATCATATCGTCGTACGGCTTCGGCGAACTCTCCCTGGCCTTGTGGTCAAACGTGGGCACGTTGAGTTTGATCACGTCCGCGCCGAGCTCGGCCGCGACCCTGGCCGCGTAGTCCACGGCGTACAGACTATCGCGACCGCCCTTCTTGTCGATCGCCTCACCGCGCGGGTATGCCCAGACGAACAACGGCATCCCAAAACGGTCGCACTCGGCTCGGACACGCTGCAACTGCGCGAAGTCCTCGTCCTGTCGCGGTGACCCGACGTAGAGAGTGTAGCCGACCCCATCGGCGCCCAACCGCACGGCGTCTTCAACGGTCCCGGTCAAACCGGAAAAAGGCTTGTCGGAGGGCGGGATCTCGGTCT
>CBRGMJ010000272.1:0-3465 GCA_967797525.1 uncultured bacterium
CCAAAAGACTCGCGCGAGCTGCATCGAGCCTGCCGGCACCACACGTGAGCCGACCACGGAGACTTTCAGCCCCGAGTTGCCCAGACGGTGATAGCGCATACAGTCCTCCTAACGAGGTATCTTCCGAGCGAGTGTGTCGACCTGTTCGAGGTGCCAGGCAGCTCCCAACCTCTCAAGCAGACCGCGGGCGTCTTGCAGGGCGCTCAGCGCTTCGCTGTGCTCGCCGGCCCGCCACTGAGCCGTGGCCAGCACCATGAGCGACTGCGCGTGCTCCAGTGGCTGAATGAGTGGCAGCTGCGCTCCCAGCGTGACAGCCTCGTCTGCCGCCTGGACCGCGCGATTCGCGTCGCCGGCATCCATGGCGAGACGCGCGCGCGCCCTGCGCACGCGAATCCGCGTCGCGATGTGCCCGATGTCCGTCGCCACACTCTCGCCCCGGTCCGCGTGCTCGCGCGCGCGGTCGGCCTCTCCCAACGAGGCGTAGAACTCGGCCGTGACGCCGTCCGCCTGACATCCGCAAATGATGCAGCGCCACCGGGTGCTCGCTTCGATCGACCGCTCCATGGCGAGCCTGGCGGCGTCGGTATCCCCGAGGCGGTGCAGACACTGCGCGAGATCGTGATTGAGCCAGATGGGCGCGTGGGAACGTGCGTGCGGCAACGCCTCCTCGAAGATCTGTCTCGCCTCATCGAGCCGGCCCGCCCCCATCGCGACGTGGGCGCGGAACAGCGGCAGCAAAATATGATACATCCCCTGCAGCCTGCCGCCCTGGAGCTGGATCAGGTGGTGGGCGCGCGCGATGTGATCGTGGGCCTCGGGCCACGCGCCGGTGATGAACGTCGCCCAC
This sequence comes from uncultured bacterium, assembly GCA_967797525.1. GTDB lineage: Bacteria > Sysuimicrobiota > Sysuimicrobiia > Sysuimicrobiales > Humicultoraceae > JBGPNN01. Next base: position 848 of record CBRGMJ010000272.1, read on the forward strand.
CCCATCATGAGTCGGATGGCCGCTTCGTCCCGCGTCCAGCCGTGCTCCACGGCTCGGTTGAGCGCCTCCCGTCCGGCCCGCAGCACATCGGCGTCTACGACCCCGCGCGTCCAGACGTCGGTCAGGAGGAAATGCCGGGTCTCGATGAGCAGGCGTTCATCGCCGCTGGCGGCCGCTTCGGCGACCCACGCGCGCATGATCGCGCGCCCTTCATCGCCAAGGAGGGGCAGGATGGCCGGGTGGGCGAGCACGCTGTAGGCGCGCGACCGGTCGTCGAGCGTCCCGACGCGGTTGGCGATAGACACCGCCTGGCGCGCGCTATCGAGGGCCTCACGATATTGGGTCTCCATGATCAACGTCAAAGCGCGGACCCGGTGAAAGTCGCTCCACAGGGGGTCCTCCAATGGAATCAGGGCTTCGGCCTCACGCAGGAGCGGCAACGCCTCGACGTGTTGATTGTCGTTTGCAAACGCCAGCGCCAAGCGGATCGCCGCCCGCGCGTGCCGCACGGGATCGATGACCGGATCGGTGTGAGTCCTGACCAGCGTCCACGCGTCGAGCATCGCCTTGGGGCCGCGGTCGTGCACGCGCACGTACAGGTCGCCGAGCAGCTCGCAGGCGGTGACCGCGAGAGCGGGCGTCCCGGCCTCCTCGGCCAGCTTGCGGGCTTCCTCGAGCAGCTCGATCGCTTCCCGCGTTGCGTAGCGGGCCGCAGCCTGCTCTCCGGCGCGGGTGAGATACGGGACGGCGCGCACCGGGTCGGCGCCGCGGGCGTAGTGCGTGCCGAGGGTCTTCGCCAGATCGTCGGCGTTCGGATGGAGGCGTTGCAGGGTCTCGGCGATTCGGTGATGGTGCGCGGTACGCTCCTTCACCACCAGGCTGGCGTAAGCCACTTCTCTCACGAGCGGATGCGCGAACCGGTACTCGGGATCGGGCGCCAGCGGATCAAGCGCGCTCACGATGTCGGCGTCCTCCAAGGCATGGAGCGACCCGACGGCGTCGCCGTCAACGGCCAACGCTTCCAAGAGCGAGCGCTGGAATGTGCTGCCCAGCACGGCGGCGAGTTGAATCAGATGCTGGGGGCCGGGCGCGAGTCTGTCCAGGCGTGCCCGGACTGCGCCCTGGACAGTATCGGGGAGGACGTCATCGACCGGCCGAGTCAACCGCCACTGGCCGCGATCGTCTATCGCCAGCGTACCGTTACGGCGCAGTGTCGAGATCATCTCCGTGAGGTAGAACGGGTTACCCGCGGCCTTGTCCAGCAGCGCGACCTCGACCGCGCGGGGCAATGCGGCGCCGGCCATGGCGGCCAGCAGGGCAGAGGCGTGCTCGGACGACAGCGGATCGATCTGAAGGGTGGTGAGCGCGGCCCGTCGTCCCCAGGTCACGGCCGGGGCGTCGGGCCGCTGCGTGACAATGAGCAGCAACGGGCTCTCAGTCAAACGATCGAGCATGAACGGAAGGAGTTCACGGGTGCCCGCGTCGGCCCAGTGCAGATCCTCGATCCAAACGATCGTGGGCCGCACGAGCATTCGGCGAATCGTTTCGGAGGCCATCAACAGCGCGGTTTCGTGCGGGACCTCGCTGCCCGCGGGCACCTCGGCGAGATTGAACAGGCGCGCCAGCACCACCGCCGCTTGTGACGCGCGATCGCCGAGCGGCACACGCGATTCGATCTCTCGGAGGCTGACCATACCGCGAAGCCCGGTAAGCTGGCGAAACAGGTCTGCCAGCGGTCCCAGGCTGATGCCACCGTATGGCGGGCACGCCGTCTGGAGGAGTTGGGTCCCGTCCGGCCGCCCCGCGATAAACTCCCCGACGAGACGCGTCTTGCCGATGCCGGGCTCGCCGACGACGACGACGACCTGAGCGCGGCCACGGGCCGCCCGCGCCAGCAGGTCTTGGAGCAGTTGCACCTCGTCATCCCGATTGGTAAACGGCGGCTGGGCCAGGGACTCCGGCCGGTCGCGCTCTTCCACCACTTCGTAGACGGCCACCGGGTCGGTCTTACCTTTGACCAGGATCGGCTCGAGGGTGGTGCACGCGTACGCGCCGCGAACCTGGCGGTAGACGTCTTCGGAGATGAGGATCTTACCCTCCGAGGCCGCGCGCTGCAACCTCGACGCGAGATTCACGACGTCGCCCATGACCGTCGGGCGGGCGTGCCCCAGGGGTCCGACGGCACCCCACACGACCAAGCCGCTGTGGATGCCGATCCGAAGACGCGCGGGATACCCCAGCAGGCGTTGGATCTCGGGTTGGCGCGCGGCGACGGCGCGATGCATGGCCATCGCCGCCCGAACTGCGCGCAGGGGATCGTCCTCATGGGCGATAGGAGCGCCAAACAGCGCCATGAGGCTATCCCCAATGACCTTGTCGACGTGGCCACCGACGGCTTCGACCTCGGCGCCGAGCGCGTTGAAAATCGTATTCATCGCGTCGGTGACGGTTTCTGGGTCGAGATTCTCGGACATGGCGGTGAACCCGGCCACGTCCGCGAATAGGACGGTGACCACGCGCCGTTCGCTGGCAGTGGGATGTTGCGGCTCACTCACTGAACGCATGGTTCCTCGTGATCGCAAAGAGCCCTGCCCCGGCAAAAACGAAGGGCGCGGGTG
>CBRGMJ010000273.1:0-3462 GCA_967797525.1 uncultured bacterium
GTTTCGGCCTGGAGACGCACGTGGAGTTCGATCGTCGTATGGACAAGCGATTTCCTACAGGTAAGTTCGATGAACGCATGCAGGAGTTCATTGGCGAGTATGATGATCAGGCGTTTTGGGATGAATTGGTTGACCGGATGGCCGACAGGGATTTTGACAAGATGTATGGAGATGCCGTCGAAGCGATGTCATCGGAGATGCTCTTCGAGAAGCGGTATCCGTTTATTGAGCAATACGAGAACGAGTTCGCGGAACATGGCATCGAGCGGTTGGAAATCCCGACGCTGTAGATCACAGCTTCAAACGCGGATCGAGCGCATCACGCAGCCCGTCGCCCACGAAGTTGTACGCCAGCACCGTCAGCAGGATCATCGCCCCGGGATAGACGGCGAGGCTCGGGGCCGACCAGATATAGATTTGCGCGTTTTGCAACATATTGCCCCACGACGGCAGCGGCGGGCGGATGCCCAGACCCAGGTACGAGATTGCGGATTCGGTCAGGATCGCAAACGCGACATTCAACGTGGCGGCCACAATGATGGATGGCGCCACCTGGGGCAGGATGTGCCGGAGCATGATGCGCAGGTCGCTCGATCCGATGATGCGCGCGGCGTCCACAAACTCGGTCACGCGCCACCGGAGATACTCGCCGCGGACGACACGCGCCACCGGCATCCAGATCGTCAGGCCGATAACGACCGTCGATGTCGCCGGCCCGCCCCCAAACACCGCCAGCGCGGCGAGGATGACAAACAATGTGGGCAGGGCCAACATCGCGTCGGTGAAACGCATCAGCACCGCCTCAGTGCGGCGTCCGAAATAGCCCGCCAGCGCGCCGACCGCGACCCCCAGCGACACGGAGATGATCATGGCCACCAGCCCCACGCTTAGCGAGACCCGCGCGCCGAGCATCAGCCGCGCCAACACATCGCGGCCGATCTCATCGGTGCCCAGCGGGTGCAGCGCGCTGCCGCCCGCCAGACGGGTGATCGGGTCCGCCGCAAACGGATCCCAGGGCAGCAACCAGGGACCCAACACAGCCAGCAGGTGCACGACAAGGAGAAAACCGAGCGCGGTCAGCGCGGGGACATTCCGCCGCAGGCGGCGGACCGCGATCGTCCACAGCGTCCGAGGCGGCGCGGGGACCTGAGCGACTGTTGGAGACGCCGCTATTTGTTCCATCGAGTGCGCCTTGCACCGTCGCCCATGCTGTTAGGTGTAGGTAATGCGAGGATCAAGCCACCCGTACGCGAGGTCGACCAGTAGATTCGACAGGATCACGACGATCGCTACGATGACCGTCAACCCCATGATCAGCGGGAAGTCGCGCCCGATTGTTGCCCCCACGGCCATCTGCCCCATACCGGGCCACCCAAAGATCGTCTCGGTGATGACGGCGCCGCCCACCAACCTGGGGACGATGATTCCCAGCAGCGTTACCACCGGGATGAGCGCGTTGCGGATCGCGTGACGCGACAGGACCTGCCGACCCGGCAGGCCCTTAGCGCGGGCGGTGCGCACGTAGTCCTGGCCGATCTCCTCGATCAGCGCCGATCGCATGAAGCGCGACAGGTACGGCAGCGTCGTCGTGGCGAGCACCAGTGACGGGAGCACGAGGTGCGATAGGCGGTCGGCCAACAAGAACGACGTTCCGGGGGTGGCCATCCCGGAGGCCGGGAGCCAGCTCAGACGCACGGTGAACAGTAGGATCAGCAGGATGGCAAACCAGAAGACCGGGATCGATATGCCTATAAACGAGAAAAACGTGACCAGGTGATCGGTACTTGAGTGCCGCCGGGTCGCTGAGATAATCCCGACCGGGATGCCAATCAAGATTGAGAGCGCGAGGGCCGTGGCGCCGAGCAGGAGCGTGTTGGGCAGCCGTTCCCAAATAACCTCGTTCACCTTGCGCCGGTCGCCGAAAGATCGGCCGAAATCCGCGCGCACGGCGGAGCCCATCCACTTCACGTAGCGCACGAGCAGCGGCTGGTCCAGACCCAGCTGGCGCGCGAGCGCCTCGCGCTGATCCGGCGTCGACTCCATCGTCATCATGATCTCCGGCCCCCCGGGGGCCAGCGTGACCATGACGAACGTCAGCGTGGAAACGACGAGCAGTACGACCAGCGCCTGAACGGCGCGCTCGAGCAGGTAGCGTCCCACGGCTGCATTCTGCTTCCGCGGGGCCGTCGTTTAGAACCCGCGGAAGCAGACCCTCAGCAGTCTATTCCAGCTTCCACTCGGAGACCCATTGGAACGCCGCCCGCAAGTGAATGGGCGGGACGCCCTTGAGCCGCGTATTCCATGCCCGGATCTCGTTGGGCCACCAGAGTTGCAGGTACGGGAGGTCCTCGGCCATCAGCTCCTGCAGCCTCTTGTAGATGCGCTCACGCTCGGCCACGGTCTGCGCCTTCCGACCAGCCTCCATGAGCGCGTCGGCGTCCTTGTTGCTGTACATCGGGAGGTTCCAGCCACTGTCGGCGGTGCTGCTGTGCGCGTAGTTGAAGAAGTCGGGATCCTCCGGCATGATCCACCAGCCCATGATCGCCTCGTAACGACGCGGGAGGAACCGCTGGGAGATGAAGGTGTTGAAGTCCACCCCGTCGAGGACGGTCTCGATACCCACCACACGCAGATACTGCTGTATCAGCGCCGACAGCGGTTCGAAGTACTGCACCGTCGGATACGTAAGAGTGAAGCGGAACCGCTGCCCGTCTTTGACCAGGACGCCGTCGGGTCCGGGCTGCCAGCCGGCCTCGGCCAGCAACTGGCGCGCCTTGGCGCGGTCGAACTCATACGTCTTCACGTTGGGGTTGTAGAAGTTCTTGAGCACCGGTGTGAGCGGGCTGGTGGCCGGGGTCGCGAAGCCTTCGAGGAAGCCCTTGATCATGGCGGGACGATCCCAGGAGTGCATGATCGCCTGCCGCACGCGCTTGTCCTGGAACAGCTTGTTCCTGTGGCTGGGTGCCATGTAGTAGAAGTTGTTCTGCGAGACGGTGTCGACCTTGATGTTCGGGCGCCCCTGGACGGCCTTCACGATCGCCGGGTTGTCGATGAAGACGATATTCAGGTCGCCGGCCAGCAACTGCGCCATCTGCGCGTTCACGTCTGGGAGGACCTTGTAGGTGATGGTGTCGATAGACGGCGCGCCGCCGAAGTAGGCGGGGTTCTTCTCGAGCGTGACGTAGGATCCCGACACGTACTCTTTCATCTTGTACGCGCCCGTGCCGATCGGGGTGCGTTTGTTGAAGGCGTCATGCGTCCAGTAGTTCTCCGGGGCGACACCCGCAAACGCATGCCGCGGGAGGATGCCGGCGTTGACACCGACGACGGCCTGAATGCTGGCCTGCGGCGCGGAGAGGACGAACTGGACGGTGCTGGGGTCGACGACCCTGACCTCCTTGACGGAACTGAAGTTAGCCCTGCCCTGGGCCCCCAATCGCGGGTTAAGCACGATGTCGTAGG
>CBRGMJ010000274.1:0-3456 GCA_967797525.1 uncultured bacterium
TCGCGTGCGGCGGCCGATCTGGCGCGCCGCGTACGATCTCGGCAACATCACCGTGAGCATCGTCTCGGCGGCTGCGATCCTGCCCGTCGTGCTGTCCCGCTTCACCGGTCAACGCTTCGACATGTTCATGCTGGCCGGCGCCATCTATGCGCTGGTCAACACGGCGTTCACGCTCGGCGGCCGCGTGATGCAGACCGGCGAGGTCCGGTTCGTCCAACTGCCCGTTGTCGTCCGGACGTGCCTGCTCTCGGCCAGCATGGCGCCCATGGGCTACATCATCGGGTTGCTGTTCGCGTCGCTCGGAGACGTCGGGGCGCTGCTGGGCTTCTCCACCTGGTTGTTGGCCAGCCTGGCGCTCAAGGGGACCTACGACGCCCGGGCGGCCAGCGAGCGTCTCGCCGAGGCGAACCGGAAGCTGGCCGATGCGCTCGTCGCCGTCGAGCGGCTCTCGATCACCGATCCCCTGACGGGTCTCTACAACCGCCGTCACTTCCGCATCCGGCTCGAAGAAGAGTTCAGCCGCGAGCTGCGGTCGGTGGCGCCGTTTAGCCTTGCGCTCCTCGACCTGGCGGGGTTCAAGGCCGTCAACGACACGCACGGCCACCTGGTCGGCGACGTCGTGCTCCAGCAGTTCGCGCGTCTGCTCGACGGCGCGGTGCGGCCGGGTGATCTGGTCTTTCGGTTTGGCGGCGATGAGTTCGCGATGATCCTGCCGCGGACCGACCGGCACGAGGCCGACGTTGTCACCGAGCGATTGACCCGGCTTGTGGCTGAGACGCCCTTCGTCGTGGGCACCCGGCGCATCGAGTTAGGATTGGATGCCGGTGTGGCCACCGCGCCGACCGACGGCGGTGACGCCGACACGCTTATCGCCAGGGCCGACGCCGCGATGTACCGGGCGCGCAATCAGCGCCGCCGCGCGGAGCCCGGCGGGGTCGCCCAGCCGGGATAGACGTGGAGCTGCTCGCCCATGCGGTCGAGTTCATCCTGCACCTCGACCGACACCTCGACCTCTTCATCCGGGACTACGGGACCTGGGCCTACGCCCTGCTGTTTCTGATCATCTTTGCCGAGACCGGACTGGTCGTCACGCCCTTCCTGCCCGGGGATTCGCTGCTGTTCGCCGCCGGCGCCATCGCCGCGCGCGGGTCGCTCGATGTCGGCCTGCTCGCATTGTTGCTCGCCGTCGCCGCGATCGTTGGCGATGCCGTCAACTACTGGGTCGGTCACTCGCTCGGCCATCGCTTGGTCGGGAGCAAAGGGATCCGATTGATCAAACAAGAGCACCTCGACCGCACGCACCAGTTCTACGAACGGCACGGCGCACGCACGATCATCCTGGCCCGTTTCGTCCCCATTGTGCGGACGTTCGCCCCGTTCGTGGCCGGGCTTGGGCGCATGACCTACCGGCGATTCGCCGCGTACAACGTCATCGGCGGCATCACGTGGATCGTGTTGTTCGTCCTCGGCGGATTCTTCTTCGGCAACCTTGCAGTGGTGCAGCAGCATTTTGGTTTGGTGATCATCGCTATCATCTTGATCTCCTTCGTCCCGATCGTCCTCACCATTTGGCAGGAGCGGTCCGCCGCAAGAATGCGTTGACACCTCGGACGGCGAATTCTACCATCTGATCTCGTACAGCCAGATCTCGTACAACTCGTCGCGTCCGCGCGTGATCGGGGAGGTGGGAGATGGAGCCGGTCGGGCACCACTATGTCGCCGAGGCCTCGGGATGCACTCCCGAGATCATCGGGAAGGTTGAGACCGTAGAGCAGATCCTAGTGCGCGCAGCGGAAGTTGCGGGCGTCACGGTCTGGTCGATCTCGTTTCATCGCTTTCCGCCCAGCGGGGTCTCGGGCGTCGTGGTGATTTCCGAATCGCATCTGTCGGTGCATACCTGGCCCGAACATGGCTATGTGGCCCTGGACATCTTCACCTGTGGGGACGACGCGAAGCCCGAAGCCGCGGTCGAGTACGCGATGAAGGGGTTTGGCGCGACCAAGATGCACATCACCGAGATCACCCGCGGGCTGGAGGAAGGCGACAAGATCTTCTTCCACAGCATAGTGACCTGGGAAGAAACCCTGCCAACACGCGACGGTCAGCGCCGGGCCCGGGCCGTCAAGCGCCCGCGCCGTGCGCTGCGCGCACGTTGAGCCCCCGACCAGTCGTGCGCGCTTCCGGCGGTCTATTACTCATCCTATCCACGATCTTTGCACTCTCGCCGGGCCCGGCGGTGGTCGCGGGGCCCACCGGGATGGGGCGGTGGGAGACCCGCGCGCCGATGCCGTCTGAACGCACTGAGGTCGCCGGCGCGGCCCTCGGCGACCGTGTCTACATCATCGGCGGTCTGGTCCCTAGCGGGGTGACCGGCGCGATGGAAGAATACGACACGACGACCAACACGTGGCGGCAGCGGGCCGCGATGCCCATCGGCGTGCACCACACCGCGATGGTGGCCGTCGGCACCCGGCTCTTCGTGCTCGGTGGGTTCGCCGGGACCTGGGCGCCGGTTGGCGCGGTCTGGGAGTATGAGCCCACGGCCGACCTATGGTCGCCCCGCGCGCCGATGACCGTGGCGCGGGGGGCATTGGCCGCCGCGGTCGCGGGCGGGCGCATCTATGTCTTCTCCGGGACGGCGCCCATCGGGGGCGACACGCCCGTGACCGAAGAGTACGATCCTACCGCGAACACGTGGCGACGCCGCGCACCGCTGCCTACACCGAGAAACCACCACGCTGCGGCGACGGCCGGAGGAAAGATCTACACGTTCGTCGGCCGCTCGGGCGGCCAGAACATCAATGTCACGGAGATCTACGATCCGGCGGCGGATGTCTGGACGACCGGCGCGCCGATCCCGACCGCGCGTAGCGGCATCGCCGCGGCCGTGGTCGGCGGCCGGGTCTACGTGTTTGGCGGCGAACTCGGGCGCCCGACGACGTATCCAGAAAACGAGATGTACGATCCCGCGGCGAACGCGTGGAGTACCCGCGCGCCAATGCCGACCCCGCGGCACGGTCTGGCCGCGGTCGTCGTGCGGGACCGGATCTACGTGCTCTCCGGCGGCCCGCGTCCCGGCGGAACCTACAGTCACACCAACGAGGTTTTCATCCCGGACAACGGCCGATGAGTGACGGCGCGGTGCCGGTCCGTCAGGACACGCGCCGCGCCGCGACCTTTTTGCGCCCTGAACGCCTTGCGTGGTCCCTGCTCCTCACCATGGCGTTTGCGCACTTCCTCAACGACGTCTACGCGGCGTTTCTGGCGCCCATGCTCCCGCTGGTCGTGAGCAAGTTCGGCCTGTCGCTCACCCTCGCTGGGCTCACCGGGACGACGTTCAACGCGTCGGCGGCCCTCGCCCAACCGTTCTTCGGTCTGGCCGCGGATCGTACGTCGCGACCGCTGTTCACGATCCTGGGCCCCCTGCTCACGATCGTGGGGATGGGGCTCGTGGGC
>CBRGMJ010000275.1:0-3455 GCA_967797525.1 uncultured bacterium
GGCCGGATCGGATCGGGCGCGAATTCTCGAACACCAACCGATTCCTGGTGAAGTATGAAGGCGCCGACGGCGTGAAGACGGGATGGACGGCCGCCGCCGGACACTGCCTGGTGGCGTCGGCGACGCGCGACGGCTGGCAGTTGCTCGCTGTGGTCCTCAACAGCCACGAGATGTACCGCGACGTCGAGCAACTGCTCGATCATGGGTTCGAGACGTTTGCCCCGGTGAAGCTGGCCGGTCGCGGCGATCCCTTGGTCACCCTCAATACGGACCGCTGGCGGAGCAACATGGTCGGCGTCGTGCCGAGTGACGTGGTGGCCGTCGTGCGCCGCGGCGCCGCGGTCAGCTCGCAAATCCGCCTGCGGTCCGGCCTCCGACCGCCGGTCGCCCTCGGCGCACCGGTCGGTGAGGTCATCTTCTTTGCCGGCCAGGCGGTGGTGGCGCGGTCGGCGCTCATCGCCGCGGCGCCCAAGATCCGCTAAACGCTCTCGAGTCTTCGTGAAGATCGAGCGCGAGCGGTGGGAGGAACGCTACCGTTCCGGCGTTCGACCACACGATGGGATGCCGTCGAATCTGCTGCGACGGTGGTTGCCGCGCCTGCCTCGGGGCCGCGCCCTCGACGTGGCGACCGGGCTCGGGCGTAACGCCCTGTATCTGGCCAAAGCGGGGTATACGGTCGACGCGATCGACGTGTCGCCAACCGGTCTGCGGATCGCCGCGAGGCGCGCCAGGCGCCGCCGCCTGCGCGTGCGATGGATCGAAGCGGACCTCGACACCTACCGGTTGCCGCGCGCATGGTATGCTGTGGTTATCAACGCGTTTTTTCTCAAACCCGGTCTCTGGCGCGCGCTCAAGGCGTCGGTGCGTCCCGGCGGCGTCCTGATCTTCGAAACGCACCTCGAGAGCGCGAGCCCCGACGGCGGTCCCTCGCGGACCTCTCGCCTGCGCCGGGGGGAGCTGAGGAGGCGATTCGTGAACTGGGAGGTGCTCGACCTCGAGGAGGGAGTCTTCCACGAGGGAGGCCGCACGTGGTTGATCGGGAGGATCGTGGCTCGCCGACCGCGCTGATTGCGGCCGTCATCACCGCACTGCTGCTGGTGGGCGCGGTGTGGCCCGCATCCGGCGCCCCGGCATTTCCCGTGACCGTCCGCGACGCCGCCGGCAGGGACATCCTCATCCCGACCCCGCCGCGGCGTATCGTCTCACTCGCGCCGAGCGTCACCGAGATCTTATTCGCGTTGGACCTCGAGGGTGAACTCGTCGGGGTCAGCGATGCCGACGACTACCCGCCGGGCCGGGTCACCCTCAAACCCCGCGTCGGTGGAGTGGTCATCAACGTCGAGCGGGTCGTGGCGCTGCGCCCGGATCTCGTCATCGGCATGCTGAGCCTGCAGCGCGACCAACTGGCGCGGCTCGAAGCCCTGCGGCTCCGAGTGCTCGCTGTCGACGCGGCGTCTGCGGCCGACACGCTGGCCCAGATCCGCCTGTTGGGACGCGCCACCGGTCGCGTACGGCAGTCCGAGGTGGTCGCCAGTCGGCTTGTGCACGACCTCGCCGCGGCCCGCCCGACCGTGAGACGTTCCGTGTACATCGAGGTCTGGAGCGAACCTCTGATCGCCGCGGCAGCCGGTACGCTTGTCGATGATCTGGTCGCGCGGGCAGGTGGGGTCAATGTCTTCGCGGATCTTCGGGGCTATCCTCAGGTGTCCGCCGAAGCCGTCGTCGCCCGCGATCCCCAAGTCATCTTCTTGCTCTACCCGCAGACCGCGGCTCAACGCCCCGCGTGGCAGACCATCGACGCCGTCCGCGCCCGGCGGGTCCAGTCGTTGCCGGCCTCGCTGGTCTCCAGGCCGGGTCCACGCATCGGGCAGGGTCTGGCGCTGATCTCGCGCGCGCTGCAGGGATCTCGTTGAATGTCCGCTGATCCCAGCATCACGCTTGAGGGCCTGACCTGTCAGTTCGGCGCCATCAAGGCATTAGACGGGATCACCCTGTCGATCGGCGCGGCGACCCTGCACGGGCTGGTGGGTCCCAACGGCTCGGGCAAGACGACGCTGTTGCGGGCCATCGCGGGTGTGGTTCCGCCGGCCGCGGGTCGGGTGCTGGTGGAGGGACTGCAGCCACACCTGGCGGCAGCGCCCGTGCTGGCGCGCCGGATGGCGGTGTTGCCACAGCACCCGGTCGCCCCGCTCGGCGTCACCGTGAGAGAAGCGGTCGGCTGGGGCCGGATCCCGCCCCGCGGCCGGCTGGCCTCGGCGAGACCCGACGACCTCCGCGCAATCGACCGCGCCTTGGAGGCCACGGGCGTGCAGGACCTCGATGGGCGATCGGTGGAGTCCCTGAGCGGCGGTGAGCGCCAACGGGCCCTTATCGCGCGGGCGCTGGCGCAGGAGCCCCGCATCCTGCTCCTCGACGAACCCACCGCACATCTGGACGTGGCCCATCAGGTCGAGGTGATGGCGGTGCTCCGGCGCCTTGCCCATGACGGGCTCACCGTCGTCGCGGCGCTCCACGATCTGCGGTTGGTGGCCGACTATTGCGACCTGGTCACGCTGTTGGCCCGCGGGCGGCTGCTCGCGTCCGGGGCAGCCATAGACGTCCTGACGGCCACGCTGGTCCGCGAGGCCTACGGAGACGCCGCGGCGATCCGAGGGTCATAGGAGCCGCGTGGCACGACCGGCGAAGTAAGGAGGGCGCGGGGGTCGTCTATGGTCCAGCGAAAACCCGTGGTGGCAATCGACGGACCGATGGGAGCGGGAAAATCCACCGTGGCCAGGGCATTGGCCCAGCGGCTTGGATTTGGCTACGTCGACACCGGCGCGATGTATCGATCGGTCGCGCTGATGTGCGCGAGATGGGGCGTGGACATGCAGGACGCCGACGCCGTGACTCGGTTGGCGCAGACCCTGCGGATTGAATTCCAGCCAGCACCGTCCGGGGACCGGGTCATCGTGAACGGTGAGGACGTCACCGACGCCATCAGAGAACCGAGCGTCAGCGATGGCGCATCGATCGTTAGTACCATCCCGCGCGTACGCGAGGCCCTGGTCGCCCGGCAGCGGGAGTTGGGACGAGAAGGGGGGGTGGTGATGGAAGGGCGTGACATCGGGACCGTCGTGTTTCCAGACGCCGAGGTCAAGGTCTTCCTCAACGCCTCCCCCGAGGCGCGCGCCCGTCGACGCTACGATGAATTGCGGGCTCGGGGCGCGCAGGTGACGCTGGAGGCGATCATGAGGGCCCAGGCCGAGCGCGATCAGCGCGACGCCACGCGAGCGCAGTCACCCATGCGGGCCGCCGCCGACGCCGTGGTGATCGACTCCACAGTGTTGAATATGGACCAGGTCGTCGACGAGATCGTCCGTGTCGTCCGGGAGCGCACGGGTGTGGGATAGGTTCTGGAGGGGTCTGCTGTGGATCGCCTTCCGGCTGGGGTTTGGGCTCCGCGTGGAAGGCCG
>CBRGMJ010000276.1:0-3439 GCA_967797525.1 uncultured bacterium
GTATCTGTCGATCGAACAGGGGCGTGGGTATCTCGAGGGCATGACGCAGGGCCGCGGCTTCATTGCGCTGGCGGCCATGATCTTTGGAAACTGGTGGCCGATCGGCGCCCTGGGAGCGTCGGCGCTGTTCGGGTACTTCGACGCGCTGAGCCTGCGCGTCGTCCATACACGCATCCCCTATCAGTTCATCACCGTGTTGCCGCATTTGGCGTCGATTCTCGTGCTCGCGGGGTTTGTCCGGCGTGCGACCCCGCCGGCCGCCGACGGCATCCCATACACCAAGGAAGAGGGCTAACATGGCCGATGCGTGGATCACCGTGCTGGGTGCCGCGCTCGTCGACGTGCGCGCGACGACCGCGGCGTCGTGGGAACCGGATCAGTCGATGCCTGGGCGCGTGCGGTTGGTTCCCGGCGGATCGGCCCGCAACGTCGCGGTGAATCTGGCGCGGTTGGGTCATCGCGTCAGGTTGCTCACCGTGGTTGGCAACGATCCGTTGGGTGATTGGCTCGTCCGGCTGACGGCTGAATCGGGTGTGGACGTCGGCGGCGTGCTGCGCACTGCGCAGCCGACCGGGGCGTACGTCACCGTTGGTCCGCAACAGGGCGCGTCGTTTTGCGTCGCCGATGCCGGGCCGATCGAGCGTTTGACACCGCCCGAGCTGGACGCGTGGCGACCGCTGATTGCAGAGAGCATACTCATCGTCACAGACGCGAACTTTGCTGAGACGCTTCAGCCGGCGGTGGCCGCGCTGGCGGCCCGACGACCGCGGGCGTTGCTCGCCACATCAGCCGCAAAATCGGTCCGGCTGCGCGCCGTGCTCGCCGGGGCGGCGCTGCTGGTCTGCAACCGCGCCGAGGCGCTCGCGCTCACCGGGTTGCCGCCGACGCTCTGCTGGCAGGCGCTGGGCACGGCGCTGCTCGTCGAGGGCGTCGAGCGCGTGGTGATCACCAGGGATCGCGACGGCGTGGGCATCCTGTCGCCCGACGAAGCCGTTGGGGTGCCTGCCGCGGGTGGCCCGGTGGTCGATGCCACGGGCGCAGGCGATGCGGCCGCGGCGGCGGCTATCCACGCGATGACCAGCGGTCTCGACCTGGAGCGGATGGCGACGCTGGTGGCCGCGGCGGCAGCCGTCGCTGTGGGCTCGGAGGACACCACACCCGCCAATTTGGCCGCGGTGCTCAAAGGATGATCCGACCGGCGCCCCGCGTGTTCGATCTCTCCCCTGAACTCTCCGCGGCCATGGCCCGCGGAGCGCCGGTGGTCGCGCTGGAAAGCGCCGTGTTCTCGCACGGTCTGCCCAGAGACGTGGTGCCGGCTACCGCGTGCCGCCTCGGTGAGATCGTGCGGGCAGGGGGCGCCACGCCAGCGCTCGTGGCGGTGAAGACGGGGCGGGTCCTCGTGGGGGCGGATCTGTGTGAGATCGGGTATCTCTTGGAAGCGAAGACCGCAAAGATCACGGAGCGGGATCTTGCGGTGGCAATGGCTCAGAGGCAATCGGGAGGCACAACGGTGTCTGCGACGGCCGCTGCGGCCGTCGCCATTGGGATCCGCGTGATGGCTACCGGCGGGATTGGTGGTGTGCATCTCGGTGCTGAAGAGTCATTCGATGTCTCCGGCGACCTGGACGCGCTGAGCCGCCACCGGGTCGTTGTCGTGTGTGCCGGCGCGAAGGCGATTTGCGACCAGGCGAAGACTGCGGAGGTGCTGGAGACGCTGGGTGTCACGGTCGTGGGGTATCGAACAGACACCATGCCGGCCTTCTACGCGCGCTCGAACGGACTGCCCGTTCCGTGTCGCGCCGAGTCGCCGGCGGAGATCGCGGCCATCGTACACGCCAAATGGGATCTTGGGGATCGTGGTGCCCTGCTCGTGGTGCAGCCGGTCCCCGAGGGAGCGGCGCTCGACGGGCGGGTCGTTGACGAGGCCGTTCAGGTGGCGCTGTCGAGCGCGCGAGCCGTGGGTGTCCGCGGCGGCGCGGTGACGCCGTATCTCTTGAAGGCGATCGACGCGGCGACCGGCGGACGGGCGCTTGGCGCGAACCTCGCGTTGCTGGAGGCCAACGCCGGACTCGCCGCCGCAATCGCCTCAGCGCTGCGCGCCGGTGCTGCAACGCATTCTTGAACCGGCCGGCGGAATCCCGCAAGGACCGGAGGGAAAGGCGCGCGGCGGGCGAACTCCAACTCCGTGACGGGCGCACAGTCGGGGCACGAGCCAATGGCCTCAGACGGCTTTGGAGCCGCGCTGCGGGCCGCCCGGACGAGTCGCGGTCTCACGCTTGCCGAGGCATCCGCCCGCACCAGGATTCGCGCAAGCTATCTCGCCGCGCTGGAAGAAGAGCAACTCGACGCCCTGCCGCCGTATCCGTTTGTCAGAGGGTTCCTGCGCACCTACGCAGTCGAGTTGGGACTCGATCCCGAGCGGTTGCTTCAGCGCCTAGTGGTGATCATGCCCGAGCCGGCGCCGCGACCGATCGAGGAATCGCGACGTCTCGAGAGCGCGATCGTGCCCGCGCGTCCCCTGACGCTGGCCCAGCAAATCGGGCGGTCCGCCGGGATCGTCGGACTTGTCGCAGGGATCGTGTTGGTGCTCTACTTCGCGAAGCAGTTGCACGAATTCAGTCAACCGGTTCCGGCCGAAACGCCGCGGGGCGTGGCCCCCAGCCCGCAGGCTGGGCCCAGCCCGCAGGCGGGGGCCCCCATCGCGCCCACGGTGCAGGCCGCCACGCCCGCGCCTCAGGCGGGGGCCGTCACGGCGCAGCCCGCGGCCCCCAGCCCGCAGCCCGCGGCGCCCACTCCACAGGCGTCGAGTCGGCAGAGTCCCGCCGCGCGGACACCGGCGGTGCAGGCCAGCCCGGCGCCGACGCCGGCGGCACCCACCGGCGTGACCACGCAGATCACCGGCAATGGAATCACGATCGACATTGAGGCCACAGGGCGATCGTGGATTCTTGTTGTCGCTGACGATGTGGTGGTCTACCAGGCGTTCCTCACGGCGGGGGAACACCGCCGCTGGCAGGCGAACGGATCGATGACGGTGCGGGTGGGCAACGCCGGAGTGGTGATCCTGACCGTCAACGGCCGAAGTGTCGGTGCACTGGGCGGGCGCGGCGAAGTGGTCAGCCGCACCTTTCGTAAGGACGAGGTGCGATGAAGGCTGAACTTCTCTCCGTGGGTACCGAACTGCTGCTGGGTCAGATTACGGATACGAACGCCGCGTATCTCGCGCGACTGCTCGCCGCCTACGGTGTGGACCTGTTATTCAAGCAGACAGTGGGCGACAATCTTGAACGCGTCCAGGACGCAGTGCAGCTCGCCCTGGCGAGAGCCGATCTCGTCATCACGACCGGGGGCCTGGGTCCGACCGAAGACGATCTGACGGTCGAAGCCGTCGCAGCCGCCTTGGGTGTCCCATTGGTGTTCGACCAGGCGGTGGCGGATC
>CBRGMJ010000277.1:0-3399 GCA_967797525.1 uncultured bacterium
GGCGGGTTCAGCCGCAACCCCACGTCTGAGGCGGCGACGCGGACGCTGCGGCGGATGCTGGGGGCGTAGGGGGCCTGCCCGACAAACGTCGGGTCGATCCCCAGCACCAGATGGTGCATCACCGTGTTGCCGACCACTGCGACCTTGTAGATGCGATCCCGCGTGACGCCCGCGCGCTCACACGCTTCGTCGATCAGGCTGTTCATCGACTGGATGATGCGGGTGTGCAGCTGGCGGACGTTGGCCGGCCCTTCCTGGGCGAACGCAATGCGCGACATCAGGTCACCGCCGAACGCCGCCTGTGGATTGAGACCGGACGCGGTCGCGGCGACCGTGCCGCTCGACAGATCGATCAGGTACCCGACCACCGTCGTCGTACCAACGTCGAACCCCACGCCGTACACGTCACGCCGAGTGTCGCCGGATTCGACTCCGAGCAGCATGCGGTCGAACACCGCCACCGTGACCCCCGGCGCCGATCGCAGCAGCGCCGGTAGCCGCCGCAGGGCGTCCACGGACACGTCGGTGATCGCGCCGTCGAGAGGACGGAGGAGCGCCTCGAGATCCGAGTCCTGGTGCTCTTCGCTGGACGGCGGGGTCGGGGTGACGAACTCCTTGCGGACGCCGGAATCGAGCGTGAACCCCGCGGCCGAGCGCAGCGCGCTCGTGTCGGCGAGGATCTGAAACGATGTCTCCTCGAAGATCGGCGCAACGACGACCGAGAGATCATCCCACGCTTCGGTCTGGCAGGCGAGACGGTAGCGTTCTCTGACCTCGTCATTGCCCAACTGAACGCGGTCGGCCAGTGTCGCCGGTGGGGCCGGCCCTGCGACGATCTGCACGCGGCAGCTGCGGCAGCGACCGCGCGCACCGCACGTCGCCACGATCTCCTGTCCCGACTGTTGGGCGGCGCGCAGCAGCGTCGTGCCCGTTGGCACCGAGACCCGGCGCTCGCCTGGCGCAAACTGCACCGTGACGGTATCACCCGGCATGGGTCACCGGGACAAGACCATAGATCCCTGAGACGGATTTGCGAGGAATCATCACACAGGCCTCAGTCAGGTGCACCGAGAGCGCGGCACCGTCGAAGACCGAGAAAAGCTCTCGCTGCTGCTCGAGCCCCCATCCGGCCAACCCGGGGGCCATGCGTCCGGTGAGCCGGCAACCCTGCACCTTCGCGTCTGCGGCCAGCCGCCGCCGCGTGTCTTTGAGCAGCGCATCGATGGCGACCCAACCAGCGGTGTCCAACAACAACCCCTCCACCAGCTGCTCCTCGCCAATCAGCTTGTGCGCCCGCCGCTCCAGCCGCGGGCCGATCGTGAGCACCACGATGGCGACTTCGGTCGCACCGTCGAGCACGCGCACCAGCGTGGGGCTCTCGAAGCGCACCGCGTCCCCGATCAGGATGTGCCCGGTCGCATCGACGCGGTTAACCGCTCCGCGCCACACCCATCCCTGCGGCTCAACGAGGTCTTCGGCCGATGCGGCCATACGGCGCGCCACATCCTTGACGACCTGCGGCACGGTTTCCAAGTGCTTATACTTCTGCAGCCGCAGGATCAGGTCCGGATCCACATGGACCGGGTCAAAGGCGAGCCGATCTACCATGGCGCGGCGCACCCGGCGGTGCATACGACCGCACGCAGCGTCGGCTTCTCTTGACATGCACGACGACGTCGGCGTCTAATGGTATAGACCATTATGTCATTGGTAGACCACGTGCGCAACGCCCGCGCAACGCCCGATCCCGGTGCCGCCTCGCGGCTGGCGAGCCGATTTACGGAAGGTGTGCCGCTCTACCTACAGATCGCGGAACGTCTCTTGACCGAGATCCAATCGGGCGGTCTGCGTCCCGGCGCGAGGCTGCCGGCCGAGCGTCCTTTGAGCGAGACCATGGGCGTGAACCGCATGACCCTCCGGGCCGCCCTGGGCAAGCTCGAGACCGAAGGCTATCTGGATCGGCGGCAGGGCTCGGGCACGTTTGTCGCGCGGCCGAAGATCGAGCGGCAGGCCGGGCGACTCGTCCCGTTCAGCCGGACGATGACGAGGTACGGCTACCGCCCCGGCGCCAAGGTCGTGACGCTGGAAAAGCAACCAGCCGGCGCGGCCGTGGCCAGACAACTCCGCGTGCCTGTCTCCTCGGCCCTCTACCTCGTCCGCCGCGTGCGCCTGGTGAATCGCGAGCCTGTGATGCTTGAGACGTTTTGGATGCCGGTGCGGCGCTTCCCCAAGTTTGAGCGGTTCGACACTACCCGGCGCTCCGTCTACGAGATCATGGAGACGGAGTACGGTGTGAAGGTGAACCGCGCGCGGCAGAGTCTTGAACCGACGATCGCCACGGAGTTTGAGGCCAGACTACTGGGTGTCGCGCCCGGCGCACCGTTGATGCTGGAGGAGCGGCTGTCGCTCGACGCACGGGGCCGACCCATCGAATACGGCAAAGATCTCTATCGGGGAGATCGATTCCGGTTCGTGACGGACCGCGCGCCCCTGGATCGGTAGCACGATAGCACGCCACGCTGACCGTCGGTTGCGGGCGGTCGCATGGCAGGAGGACCATTCGTGAAGTCGGACGCGCAGGCCGTCATCATCGGGGGCGGCGTCTATGGATGTAGCATCGCCTATCACCTCACGAAGATGGGCTGGCGCGATGTGGTCCTCGTCGAGAAGGGCGGTTTGACCGGCGGTGCGACGTTCCACGCGGCGGGCCTCGTGGGACAGCTTCGGGGGTCGGTAAGTCTCACCCGCATGATCATGTACAGCGTGGAGCTCTATCGCACGCTGCTGGCTGAAACCGGTCACGATCCTGACTGGCGAGAGACCGGGAGTCTGCGTCTCGGCTCCACCCCTGAGCGGATGCTCGAACTGCGTCGTCACGCCGCGACCGCCAAGACCTTTGGACTCCCAATGGAGATCCTGACGCCAAAACAGGCCGTGGATCTCTTTCCGGTCATGAGCGAGCGCGGGCTGCTCGGCGCGGCGTATCTCCCGACCGACGGTAGCGTCGATCCCAGCGGGCTGAGCTTTGCGCTGGCCAGAGGCGCCAGGACCCGCGGCGCCGAGATCCACACGGAGACCGAGGTCACGGGCATCACCGTGCGCAATGGCCAGGTGGCGGCGGTCGTGACGAATCGGGGCACGATTCGTACCGACGTGGTCGTCAACTGCGCGGGTATCTGGGCGCACCACATCGGCGCCCTGGCGGGCGTGATGATGCCGGTGACCGGGATCGAGCACCAGTACCTGCTCACTGGACCGATGGAGGGGACCCACCGGAAGATGCCTGTGGTGCGCGATCCCGACCTGCTGTTGTATTTCCGCGAAGAAGTCCGCGGGCTGTGCATCGGCGGGTACGAAGCCCGACCGCTCACGTTCGGACTCGACGGCATCCCTGCGGAT
>CBRGMJ010000278.1:0-3397 GCA_967797525.1 uncultured bacterium
GCATCGATGGCATCGTCGTCGTCATCAGCGCTGAGAGGCCCACGATCTGCGCCCCGGTTTCCTCGACCTTCTCGATGAACTTGCCGGGATGGACATTGACGCCCAGGTTGTGCACTTCGAACCCAGCAACTTTCAGCAGGGTGCCAAAGAGATCCTTGCCGATCGAATGAACGTCACCCTTCACCGTGCCGATCACGGCGACGCCGCGCTTCTGCTTGCCCTGACCGGAGGCCAGGATCACGGGTTCGAGGATCTTCATCGCTTCGAGGAAGACCTTGGCCGCCATCATCAATTCCGGCAGAAAAATCTCCATCGCCTGAAACTTTGCGCCGATGACGGCGATGCCGCGCGACAGGCATTCGTCGATGAGACGGAGCGGAGGGATCCCCTGGTCCAAGCCCTGGCGCACGAGACGCGTGCCACCCTCGTGATCGTAGTCCAGGACCGCCTGTTTCAGTCCGTCGAAAAGCTCTGCCTCGTCCAACCGGCTACCCTCCCCGCAGCGGGAGGCCGAGCCTGCGCAGCTCCGCTTTGGCGTTCGTGTAGACCTCATAG
Source organism: uncultured bacterium (assembly GCA_967797525.1). Classification (GTDB taxonomy): domain Bacteria; phylum Sysuimicrobiota; class Sysuimicrobiia; order Sysuimicrobiales; family Humicultoraceae; genus JBGPNN01. The sequence goes on from CBRGMJ010000278.1 coordinate 556, forward strand.
TGTTGTGGTGTGGGCTCGAGCGTGTCAACGTTGAAGCAGTCCTGGAACCGCAGGCCTTCCGGCGGGTTCGCAAGGTGAGGCTCATACTTCGCCAGCAGCGCCTTGACGATCTCGTTCGCATCCCGGCGTGTCATCCCCGCGGCCGCATGCGCCACTTCGCAGTCAAATAACATCTCCATCGGACTGTAGTTGTCCAGCAGGATGCCCTTGGCCGGGTGCACCGTTTCGATATTGGCTCCGGAGACCACGTCTGTGATGATCCGCGCGGCGCTCTCCCAGTAGAGTTGTGGGGTGGCCGTCCCGGCCGCCGTGTATCCAAGATCGAAATACGGGAAGGGCATGTTGCGGCTTACAGCCTGACAGCCGAGCGCGACGCTGGTCAGCACCTCGCGCGCGGTCGAGTTTGACTGCGCAATATGCAAGGAGTACAGCAGATGATAGGTGGCGCTAACGAGCAGCGGCCCCACCATGATGTATGCGGCGTTCAGCACGGCCGACCCCATCACACCGCCGGCAAACCCGCCGTAGATGGCCCCCGCGGCAAATCCCACGTTGCCCCCGAAGGACAGGATCGCGGCGGTCTTGTTCAGCACGTTGTAGTCGAGCTTCAGCTCGGAGAGTGAGACGATCAGCCATCCGTCAGACGGCCGCAGCCCGTACTCGCGGTTGGTCACAGCCAGCACGCCCATGGGCGATGCCGACGACGAGAGCAGATTGATGATCGGCAGGCCCGGCCGCCCCGCGCGCCGCATCGAATCGCGCCCCATCCGCACCGACTGGATCGCCGCGTAGATTTCAGACGGCGCGCCGGCCTGCACCGGCATGCCGCGGAGTTGTGTCAGCGCGGGGATGCTCATCGAGTCGGCGTGCGGGATGCGCGCATAGCCCTCGACGACGGCCGACGCGATCTCATCCGAGGACACGGGGATCCCGCCACCCACATGGCACCAGGGGATTTGGGGGTCTTCCGGGCGGCGGGGTCGCATGAAGCCAGCTTCCTTGCCCTCGCCGAGCGGGCACTGTGTGGGGGCGTGGTGGATCGATTCTTCCAGCTCTTCGCGCGTGAACATGATGACCCGGTTCGTGTCGGGACAGTAACAGCCGGTATCGACCAGGAAGTCTTTTGCCGCGAGGTAAATACGATCGGCGAGATCATCGTCCCAAGGGACGATGATGTCCTTGGGTGGCGCCTGCAGCCCGTGTTTCTTGATCGCGTTCCGCAGGCTTGGCACGAACCGCTCCATGTCGAAGTCATCGGGCGCCACGATCGGGCCCGTCGCGGCGCGTCTGCAGATCTCGAGGAAGCTCACCATGACGACGACCGGCCCTCCTTCACGAGGGTGCCTCGGTGCACAACCGCGGCGATGCGGCGGATATGCTCCGGCGTGCTGCCGCAGCACGCACCAACGATGTTTGCTCCAGCGTCGAGAATCGCAGGATAGCCTCCCGACATTTCGTCGGGCGGTAGCTCGTAGACCGTACGATCATCCACGAGCTTCGGCACGCCCGCGTTCGGATAGACGGCAAGAAACCCCAAGGCCACCTGTCGCATCTCGCGGATGATCACGGCGGCGCGGCCGGGCCCGCCCTCGCCGCAGTTGCACCCCACGATATCCGCCCCGGCGGCGAACAACAGCCGGGCGACGTCCGCCGGGGACTGGCCCCACAGCGTCCGATCCAAGCTTTTCTGTTTGTTGTATTGAAAGAACATGGTCGCCATGACCGGCAGGTCGGTGGCGGTCTTGGCCGCCTTGATGGCGGTGGTGACTTCGTCGGGGATCATCATCGTCTCGATCGCGAAGAGGTCCACGCCCCCCTCGGCCAACGCGACGATCTGCTCGGTGAAGTTCTCACGCATCTGATCGAGCGAGATATCCCCCATGGCCGCGAGCGTGTCCGGCAGATGCCCGGTGGGCCCAACTGACCCGGCCACATACTTGCCGGGAGGACACACCGACCGCGCCAAACGGGCCCCCGCATAGTTGAGGTCGCGGACGCGGTCCTGCAATTTGTAGGGCGCCAGTTTGAGCCGCGTGCCGCCGAAGGTATTGGTCTCGACGATGTCCGCTCCGGCCTCATAGTACGCGCGATGGATGCCGGCGACGACATCGCCCCGCGTCTCGTTCCATAACTCAGGGCAGGCGCCGTCGACCAGCCCGGCGTCAAACAACATCGTGCCCATGGCGCCGTCCAGGACGAGCACTTCGGACTTCAACCGTTCCAGGAGTTCTTGCCCCCGCGCAGCCATCGGCGCACGCTCCTTATCGAAACTGCAACGCGTTCAAGAAGACATCTTGGAAATCTGGATGTGTCGCCAGCGACACGTGGCGCACGGTGCGCGCGATCTCGTCGGCGCGCCGGCGTTCGCTCTCGGAGATCACGGCCATCTGTGCGCCCAGCCCGGCTGCGTTGCCCACGTATGACACGCGCTCCACCGGGAGGTGGGGGATGAGCCCGATCCGGATGGCATTGTGGATGTTCAGGTAGTTGCCAAACCCGCCCGCCAGCATCAACTCGGCGAGCCGATCGTTGGGTGTGCCGGTCAGCCGCTGCAGCATGTCGATCCCGCTGCGGATCGCGCCTTTCGCCAGCTGGACCTGCCGGATATCCGCCTGGGTCAGGAGGATATCGGCCCCGGTCGCGGTGTCGGCGGCCCGCGCCAGCACGAATGCCGTCAGACCATCGGGGAGCGTGATCACGCGCCTGCGGAGATCGTCGGGAAGCGCCTGCGGCGCCTCGGGATGCAGCCGCCCCGACGCATCGAGGATGCCGGTGTCGAGCAGACCGGCGATGGTATCCAGGATGCCCGACCCACAGATCCCCAACGGCGCATCCGACCCGA
>CBRGMJ010000279.1:0-3385 GCA_967797525.1 uncultured bacterium
GCGCGCGGGCCGGGTCCCTCGATCCGACGATCACGTCATGCCCCGAGGCGCAGAACCGGATGGCCAGTCCGTATCCCAGATTGCCCGTGCCGCCGAGGATCGCGATGCGCATCAGGCCGCACGCTCTGGGCCGGCGACGGCCAGCGCGTACGCGTCGGCCGGAAAGCGCCGCATCGCTCGCACGATGTCGTCGTGTCCCACGCCCTGGATGATGGACGGATAGCGTTCGAGGTAGTCGAGACCGAGCCCGTACAGTTCGATGTCCGCGAGCGTCTGCGCCACGCCCTGGTTGGTTTCCAATCGCACCGCGAGGGACCCGACGAGAAAGGTCCGCGCATCGGCCAGCTCTTCGACGCGGGGACCGTCACGCTGCAGGGTGCGAATCTCGTGCATGATCGCTTCGGCGGCGCGCTCGACATTCGCCGGGTTCACCCCGGCTTTCACCCACCACGGCCCCGCGAGCAACCCGGCGCGCAGATCGCTAAACGCGTAGTACGCCATCCCCTGACGCTCGCGGACGTTCTCACCGACCCGACCCATCAACCCCAACTGGCCGAGGAGCAGGTTCGTCACCATCGTCGCGTAGTACTCTGGATCCCCCCGCCGGATGCCCGGCGCGCCGAGCACCAGATCGGACTGCGACTTCCCCGGGACCGCGGTGTCCTGTCGCACAGGCCGCCCGAGCGGCCGCGGCTCGGGGAGCGCGGGCAACGTCCACCCATCGCCCGCCGGCCACGCCCCAAAGACCTTCGCGACCTGCTCAACGGTGGCACCCGCGCTGATGTCACCGACGATTGTGAGCAACGTCGCGCCCGGGTGCACGTGGCGCGCATGGAACGCCCGCAGATCGTCGCGTGTAAGCGCCGCCAGGACAGTTTCTTCACCGTCGGGCGGCTGGGCGTGGGGATGACCGTCGGGATAGGCGAGACGCCGAAACGAACGTTCAGCCACATACCGCGTATCGACGGCGCTCACGCGCGCCGCCGTGACGAGCCGCCCCCTGACCTTCTCCACTTCGTCGGCAGGGAACGCCGGCTCGGTCATGACCTCGGCGGCCAGACCGAGGAGCGCGGGGAGATCGCCGGGCAGCGCCCGACCCGTCACCGCCGTCTGCTCGAGACCCGGTGTCACGTTGAAACTGGCGCCGCGGCCGTCGAGATCCTCCGCGATCTGCAGCGCGCTGCGCCGGGCGGTGCCGTGGACCAGCATCGACCCGGTGAATCGCGCCAGCCCGGGACGGTCGCCGTCGAACAGCCCCCCGGCCTTGACGTAGCCGTGAAGCACGACTGACCCGCTACCCGGAGACGGTCGGACCAACACTGTCAGGCCATTAGGGAGCACGGAACGGGTGACACGGTCGGCGGCGAGCAATGTCATGCGGTCACCTCGCGGGGTGTGCCCTCGTCCGGCACGTACCACCCGACGGTGCGCGTGCGCTCACCGAGGTACGCGCGCGCCACCCGCGTCACGTCATCGGCGGTCACGCGCTCGATCTGCTCGGGCAGCGCGAACAACCCTTCCGGCCGGTCGACGATCGCCACGGCGCCCAACGCCACCGCGCGGCGCGACGCGCCGTCCAGCATGTAGACGAACTGCGCCTGCGCCTGACGTTTGACCCGCGTCAGCTCATCTGCGGACACGGGGTCCTGGCGGATCCGCGTGAGCTCCTCGAGGATCGCGCGCTCGACGGCCGCAGCCTCCGCACCGGCCCGCACGGTTGCGCTCACGCGAAAGAGCGTCGGATCGATGCTCTGGGCCATGCCCGACCCCACGTCGGTGGCCAGACCGCCGTCCACGAGCGCGCGGTACAATCGGCTGCTGCGGCCACCCGAACCGCCGTCAAACGGGACGGGACCATTGAACCCGGAGAGCAACCCGTCCAAGACCATGAGGGCGGGGATATCCTGGTGGCCCGCGGCCGGAACGTGAAAGGCGATCCCCACGTAGGCGGCGCCCCCGCCAGGCCGGCGCAACACGACGCGGCGTTCCCCCTCCTGCGCGGGCTCGCCGGTGCGCACCTGGGGAACCCGCGGGCCCGCCGGCAGGCTGCCCAGGGCGTCGCCGATGAGCGATGCCGTTCGGCCCGTGTCGATGTCCCCGGCCGCGATCACCAGGGCATTTGACGGATGGTAGTACGTCCGGTAGTGCTGGTACAGGTCGTCGCGGGTGATCGCGCGGAGGTCGCTCTTCCAGCCGATCACCGGGTGACGGTACGAGTGCGCCTTGAACGCCAGCGCGTCGATCTCCTCTCGGAGATAGTAGCCGGCGAAGTTCTCCTGCCCCTCACGCTCCGAGATGATCACAGTGCGCTCGCTCGCCACCACGTCGGGCTCGAAGAGCGCGTTGACCATGCGGTCGGCTTCGAGGCGGACGGCCGTCTCGAGGTGCTCGGCGGGCAACAGCTCGAAGTAGGCCGTGTAATCCTTCCACGTTTCGCTGGGCCAGTCCCAGTCGCGGTACAGGTCGACCATCCGGGTCAGGGTCCCGCTCGGGCGCGACGGGGTGCCCTTGAAGAGCATGTGCTCGACCCAGTGTGAGATCCCCGTAGTGCCGGTCACCTCGTTGCGGCTGCCGACTCGATACCAGACCCAAAACGTCGCGACCGGCGCCGCATGCGCCTCCCAGATCAGTACACGCAGCCCGTTGGGCAGCGTCGCATCGTACAGATCGTGCATGCCATCACTCCTCACGACGACCGTCGTGCCACCTCGCGTTTCGTTCGGCCCCGCGCGGTCCCCTGCCTCGCGCAAGGAAGCCGCCGCGCGGATCACGTATCCCGACCAGGATGCTCGTGCTCACCGCCACAGCTCTCGCCCGACATCGCCGCGCGGTCGTGCGACCTCATCGCGTACGCACCGCGCGGGCGGCGCTGCGGTTCGTGGACGCGCTGGGGTTCTGCTACGCCTTCACGTCTGGACCCGGCGGCCTGCCGGGTCTGTTCGACGTCCTGGCGACCGGCAGCATCAATCGCATGTGGTCCTGGGCCTGGCAATGGAAGGACGAACTTGCGACTGCGCGGCGCCTTCACTACGGCAAGGTCATCCGGCGCAAGCCGTCCTATGTCTCGCTAACGATGCTCCCGGCGTTCTATGCCCTCTCCGGAAACGTGGGCGAGCCCGACGACCACCTGCAGGCCTACCGGGAGGGCCGGTTGAGCGCGCAGGCCAAGACGCTGTACGAGTCCATCCTGACCGATGGCCCAGTCTCGACCTGGACGCTGCGGCGGCGGTTCGTGCCGCGCGGGGAGAGCGGCTCGCGGTTCCACCGGGCGCTTGATGATCTGCAGGGGCGCTTCCTCATCGCGAAGGTGGCGGAAGAGGAAGAATGGCGGAACGGCTTCATCTGGGACGCCTTCCACCGATGGATGCCCCGCGGCGTCAAGTCG
>CBRGMJ010000280.1:0-3371 GCA_967797525.1 uncultured bacterium
GAGTTCGCCGATGTCGATGCGACGCACGGGAAAGCGCGCGACCGCCGCCGCGGTGACGCCGGTGCCCAAGCCCAGCACGAACACGTCGCGGGGCGCCGGGTGGAGCAACATCGGCACATAGCCCAACAACAGTTGATTGGCCATGTCGGTCGGATAGGTCGAGGCGTCGGTCTTGCCGTTCGACCGATACACGCGAAAGTCGCCCACACGGTTGACCGAGATCGTGGTGTTGATCCCGTCGCGATAGTAGAGCAGCCGCATCTCGGCCACGGCCTTCTCCAACTCCTGAACCGACCCGTACCACGACGCATAGAATCCCGTGCCGGCCGCGAAGACTTCACGCGGCCAGGACGGAAGTGCGACGATGATGAGCAGGGCCGCCGCCGCCGGGAGCACCGCCGCGCGCAAACGCCACGACCGCCCGATGACGACGAGCACGGAGAGACCGGCCAGCAGATTGGCCAGCACCCCAATGACGACCGTAGCCCGCAAACCCAGCCCCGGGATGAGCACGAACCCGGCGAGATAGGCGCCGGCCACGGTGCCGACCGTATTCGCGCCGTAGGCCACGCCGATCGTGCGCCCCACTCGTGCGAGCGCGCCCCCCAGACTCCCCACCACGGCCGGGAACGTCGCGCCCAGGAGCACGGATGGAACGAAGGCCAGGAGCCCGGTGAGCCCGATTTGCACGGCGACCCACCAGGCAAACGAGTCTTTGAAGATGGGGAGGAGTCGCTGGTACACAAAGGGCAGGTGCGGGACGACGAGCAGCGATGCCGCCGCCGTGGCGGCGATGCATGTCTCAAGAACGGCAAACGCCGCGAGATGCCCGCGGGCCGCAATCCGCAGCCTCCCGTAGATTCCGCTGCCAATGGCCAACCCCGCGAGCACGACCACCACCAGGGTACCGAAGGCATACACAGACGAGCCCATGATCATGGCGAGCAGCCGCGACCACGCGACCTCGTAGGCGATGGCCGCCAGCCCGGACAGTGCGAACCCCTGCAACACGATCACCACGGCCGCTCCATTGGGGTCGCCCTCGGCAGCGGGAGCGTTCGCGAGTCCGGGTCCTGCGACGTCGCGCGCGGTGTCCTTCACTCCGACCTTGGGGGCTTCCCCTTCCTCACTCCCGGCGCGACGGTGCCGCGAATCGAGGAGGAGCGCCGTACCACCAATCAAGAGATTGACTGCGGCCGCGGCGCGCACAGCGCCGGACAGCCCCACCGCCGGCAGCAGGCCGTAGGTGGCCAGCGCGGCGCCGGCCGCGGCCCCGGCCGTGTTCCATCCATACAGAACCCCGACGCCCTTGATCATTGCCCCGCCCGTCGCCACGTGGCGCACGAGCAACGGCAACGTGCCACCCATCAGCGCGGCCGGGACGAGGATCACCAGAACGCTGAGGAGGAACTGCACGCCGACAAACGCGCCTGGGCGCCCCGCGACCACCGGATAGAGTCCCAGATAGATCGCCTCCGCCGCGCGGAAAATCAGCGGACTCGCGAGGGCATAGAGACCGATCCCGGCTTCAACAAGACCGTAGACGCCCAGCGCCGCGCGCGGACGCCGGTCCGCGACACGCCCCCAAAACCAGGCGCCCACCGCCAGCCCGCCGAGAAAAGCGGCCAGGACGGTGCTCGTCGCGAGCGTCGTGCTGCCAAACACGAGCACGAGGCGGCGCATCCAGGCGACCTGGTACACGAGTGATGCCGCGCCCGACGCGACGGCCAGCGTCTCCAGGATCGGCACCAGCTTTCGCAGCGGCCGCGTTGGGGCGTGCGTATGCGCACCAGCCGTCATCGCTGGATCACAAAGGACACGATCAATGACACCTCCGACGTGATGTCGCGCGCCGCGACGACTTGAAGATCGACCAGGCGGCCGCGCGCCCGGATCTCACCGATCGCCCGCCGGTGGTCATCGACATCGACCTGCACCTGGGGAGGGTCGGTGATGCGGGCGAACGGCGGCGACAGCAGCCTGGCGCTCACGCCGGCGCGTTCGGCGGCCTTGTCGGCCAGACCGAGCAGATCGAGGCCGATCTGATCGCGGGTCCGGCGGCCATCGATCGTCTCGCTTGCCAGCAGCGCGCCTTTGCGGTACGCCACCTTGCGATCGACGAGCTGCACGAAGATGCGCAGCGACTCGCCGCGCAGCGAGTTCTCGAGCGCCACGATCCTCACCACCGTGTCACCGCCGCGGCCGGCAATCAGCCGGGCGATCGCCTCCCAACTCACGTTCGGCGGATACAGACTCAAGACCGCGCCCGTGACGAGGTCCGGCGAGATGCCGTTGCCGACGGCGAAGTCAACCGCCCGCAGCCGCATGGCATCCAGAAGCCGCAGGATCTCATTCTGAGGGAGGCGGCCATCGATGACAGTGCGCAAGACTTCCTGATTGCGCAGGTAGGCGATGTCGCCACCCTTGACCTCGCGCAGGCGTGCCTCAGCGTTCTCGATCTGGTCGCGGATCTCATTGAGACGGAACAACCCCGTCCTCGCATCTTGGGACACGATCAGCACAGACGCGACCGTGAGAATCGTGATGAGCATCCCTGTCACGATCGTAATGATCTGCGCGGTGGAGCGGGGGCGCAGGCCAAAAATGGTCAGGCGCCGGCGGCCCGTAGCTCGGCCGACCAGGTTGCCCACATAGGCCACGGCTCCGCTCACAAGGATCAACAGCGGGATGACGATCAGGCCGGATTCCACCGCGTGTCCTTCTCGCCTAGAGGCATCATGTCAACGCGTCGTGACGGCGGGGCTGAGCACGTGCGACCCGATGCATGGTCCGGGTTCGTCCTTCACTACTATGCGATACCCGCCATCCTCTCCCTGCAGACGAGCGGTGGGAGGCAGCATCGGCGCGACCCACTCCCGGTACGCCGATTCGGGGATGAAGAGGAAAAGCCTCGCGTGGCGACAGATCGCCGCCGACAGTTCGCTCGGTTCGTCGATCCAGATCACCTGCCGCTGTGTGTAGTAGATAAGGGACGCCGCCAGAGGCTGCCGAACGGCCACGAGCGAGTCGCCGGGGAGCATCTGCTCGCGAAGCGTCCGCGCGAGCCGCGGGATCGGCCGAAGGGTCTCCACCGCCGGCAGCGTGTGATGGACGAGCACGGGCACCGCGATCGCCATCGTCGCGATCAGCGCCCCGAGCGCGGCCGCGGTGCGGCCAAGTCGGTGCAGCACCATCGCGGTCACCGGCCCCGCAAGGAACACGGCGGCGACCAGGCCCAGAGCGGTCTGAAGAGCAGAGACCGCCGAAGGATACTCCACGAATCCAAACGCGGCCACACCAGACAGGGCCAGACCCACCCCCACCAACATGAGCGCGAACGCGCCGCGCAGGAGCCGCGGCGCATCGGCCGA
>CBRGMJ010000281.1:0-3366 GCA_967797525.1 uncultured bacterium
TTCCCGACGGGTTGATGGTTGTGAAACGCGAGCGAAAGCGTCAGCGACGGCATGGCATGTGGCGAGCGCGGCTACAGCGCGGCGGCAAACCGTCCCGGGTTCATCGTGTCGCGCGGATCGAAGGCCTGCTTCACCGCACGCATGATGTCGAGCCCGCCGGCGGCGGGGAACCAGACATCCGCGTCGATCTTCAGGGACCGTGGCACCCGCGCGTGCAGCAGATGACCCTGATGGCGCGCAGCAAGGTCCTTCATCGCCGCGAGCACCTCTGCAGACGGCGACAAGGGATCGAGGCGCACCCACGTCACACCGCTGCCGATGTGTGACGCGAGTCCGCCGCCGGCGGGCAGGACGCTGTGCAGCCGCGCGATCACGGAGGGCACGGCGGCCGGTGGTGTCGAGAGGCGGACGGCGACCGCGTTGCCGTCCCACCCGAAGTCACGGAGCGCCCGCCACGCCGTCGCCTCCGCATCACTCTCGAGTACCTGCGCGCCGGCCCCCGCGCCGGCGGCCCACTTCATGAGATCGCGCTCGTGGCGGGTCACGGCGGCCTCGATCCCCTCGACGCGCACCAGCAGGGTCGCCGCGGGGTTCGTCGTGGCGGGGCCGCCCGACGCAAACTGGATTGACACTGCCGCCGGGGCCAGCGGCGACGCCAGTACCGTCATCGCCATCGACACGAGCGCATCGAGACCCGCGCCTCCAACGGCGAGCGTGCGTGTGACCTCTGGCGCCGGGAAGACCTTGAAGGTCAGTTCCGTCAGGATCCCGAGCGTGCCGAGCGAACCCACAAAGAGCTTGCACATGTCGTAGCCGGCCACGTTTTTGACCGTCTTCCCGCCCCACTTGATCGGCGTCCCATCCGGTTGGATGACACGGATGCCGATCACCAGGTCACGCACGCCGCCGTACAGCATGCGCCGCGGACCGTTGAGGTTGACAGCCGCGGTGCCGCCGGCAGTCGCGACTTCGGCGCGAGGAGGCTCCAGCGGCAGGAACTGCCGCCGCTCGGCCAGCGCGCGACCCAGGGCCTCGAGCGTGATCCCGGCCTGGGCCGTCACCGTGAGATTAGAATGATCGTGATCCACTACGCGGGACAGCCGATCGGTCAGCAGGACGACGTCGGCCGCCTTAGGGATGTTACCGATCTCGATCGCGGTGCCCCCACCCCACGGAATGACGGCGGCGCCCGCCTCGCCGCAGATCCGCACCACGGCAGCGACCTGCTCGGCATCTGCGGGTCGCACGGCGAGTTTTGGGGCCACCCCGTCAACGGCCCACCGGGCGACGCCGGTGGTCGTCACACGCGCAGAGCCGACAAGCGCCTCAAGACGGGGAGCGAGCGCGGCGGGATCGGTCATCATGCTTCGGCGTCGTCGAGCATGTCCATCAGGTGCATCACGCGCACCGGCACGCCAAACCGCTGCGCGCCATAGCGCAGTTGCAGCATGCACCCGGGATTCGGTGCGACCACGACCTCGGCACCCGTCGCACGGATCGTGTCCATTTTTTCACGCAGCAGCGTCTCGGACATCTCGGGCTGCAGAACATTGTAGATGCCTGCGCTGCCACAGCACCGATCCGCCCCCGCCATTTCTTTCAGCGTGACGCCGGGGATCGCGTGGAGCAACGCGCGCGGCTCGCCGCGCACCCGCTGCCCGTGGGCCAGATGACACGGGTCCTGGTAGGTGACGTTCATCGCAACCGCATGATGCGGGGTGTGGAGCCCGTGCGCCCAGAGAAACTCGCTCGCGTCGCGGACCTTCGCCGCAAATCGCTCGGCCCGCTCGCGAAAGACCGGATCGTCTTTCAGCAAATGACCGTATTCCTTCATCGCGGCGCCGCAGCCGGCCGCGTTGACGATGATCGTGTCCACGGCATCGGGAAACGCCTCGATGTTGCGCCGCGCCATCGCACGGGCGCTGGCCGCCTCACCGTTGTGGACGTTGAGGGCGCCGCAGCAGGCCTGCCCGCGCGGCACCACCACCTCGCACCCGTTGCGCCGCAGCACGCGCACCGTGGCCTCGTTGATCTCGGCAAAGAACAGGCTCATCGCGCAGCCCGACAGGAAGGCCACCCGCGCGCGCCGCGCGCCCATCGCCGGCAGGACCTCGGCGGTCGCCGCGTAGGGCCTCGGCGAGGCCGGAGGCAGCAGCGCCACCTTCTGCCGCAGGCGTGCGGGTAGGAGCCGCGTGAGAAACGCCAAGATCGTGCTGCGCTGATACGTGCGGATGAGCGCGGTGACGATTCGGAGTCGCCGGGGGAACGGCATCAACGAGCGCAGGACGAACCGCGTGATCCGGCGCTGCATCGGGGGCCCCGGCGGGCCTAGCACTTCGCGCGCTGCCTCGGCAATCCGCCCGTACTGCACGCCGGAGGGGCAAGCGGTCTCGCACGCCCGGCACATCAGACACAGATACAGGTGATCCTCGATGCTGGGGAGATCGACGCGGCCCTCCGCCGCGGCCTTGACGAGGTAGATGCGGCCGCGCGGCGACTCGGCCTCCAGATGCGTCACGCGATAGGTCGGGCACTGGTTGAGACAGAGCCCGCAGTGGATGCAGGCCTCGATCTCGGGGATGAGCGGCAGCGTCGCGCCGGACCGTGTCACCCCTGGCCTCCGCTCACGGCCAGCGGCTCCTCGCGCGGGGCGCCGTGCACCGGCTGACCGGTGGGGAAAATCTTGCCGGGATTCAAGATCTCATCCGGATCGAACGCCGTCTTGACCCGCTTCATCGCGGCGATGTCGTCATCCGTGAACATCCATCCCAGATACTCGCGCTTCTCCAACCCAATCCCGTGCTCGCCGGTGATCGTGCCGCCGACCTCGATGCACGCGCGCATGATATCCTCGCACAGACCGACCACCCGAGCATACTCGGGCGAGTGCTCGTCGAAGTCAAAGAAGGGCGTCGGATGCATGTTGCCGTCGCCCGCGTGGAAGAAGTTCGCCACGCCGATATTCCACCGCCGGCCGGCCGCCATCACCTTGCGCATGACCTCCGGGAGGTGCGACCGCGGGGCGCACACGTCGAGCATCATCGTGCGCCGACCGACTCGGCCCATGGCGCCGTAGGCCTGCTTGCGCCCCTTCCACAGACTCAGCCGTTCCTCGGTCGTCGCGGCGGTCTGGATCCGCCGGGCGTTTTGTTTCCGGCAGATCGCCTCGATGCGCTCGATGAGCACCGGCACCGACTCGGCAAGCCCCTCGACCTCGATCAGCAGCGCCGCCTCGGCGTCTTCGGGAAACCCCGCATGCAGGGTTTTGTTCACCGCGCGCATGACGATGCCGTCGAGGATTTCCATCGCCTCGGGGACGATGCCGTTGGCGATCACCGCCGAGGTCGCCTCACACGCGGCGTCCAT
>CBRGMJ010000282.1:0-3365 GCA_967797525.1 uncultured bacterium
CTTCGACGATCTACGCGCTCAGGTCGACGCGCTCTGGTCGGCTCTGCTCGCATTGCGCGACGACCGCTGAACCGGCTTGACCGGCTGGCCGTTCATGGCGTTCCCCGGCCACGCAGGCCGAGGCTGGCCGCTCCGTAGTAGAGCAGAGCAATCCCAGTGACGAGGATGGCATCATCTGGTGGTCTGGAGCGAACGGCTGGTTACGGTCGAAGGCCCCCGAGACCCGATCGCGACACGGAGTCCGCGACGGTGCCCTCGACCTCCCGGCGGCTCATCGTCCCCACCACGAGGATGCGGGGCACGTCGGGAGCGTATCAGCCCAGGCAGCCCATGAGAGGCAGGACAATGTGTGCTTACTGGGTGAGTCGTCACCGGCGGAGCCCCCCAAATCATGATCCGCGACGATCTCCCCAAGACCCCGGGGCCCTCGGGCTGCGGTCTTCGAATTCTGCCCGCCGGGCAGAATTGACCACGGTCTGGCTGGCGCGCGCCGCGCCAGCTGGCCACCACGTATACTCCATCGCGTGAAGGACGGCGCGGCATCCGGCTTCCTGATCTACGGCGCGAACGGCTACACCGGGCGGTTGATCGCGCGATACGCCGTCGAGCGTGACCAGCGGCCCATCCTCGCCGGCCGGAACGCGCCGGACGTGGAGAAGGTCGCCACCGCGCACGGGCTCGAGGCCAGGGTGTTCGATCTCGGCGATCCTGCCGCGGTCGATCGCGGTCTCGCGGGGATCCGGGCCGTGCTCCACTGCGCGGGGCCGTTCGCGCACACGTCGCGCCCCATGGTCGACGCCTGTTTGCGCAACGGCGTCACGTATCTCGACATCACGGGCGAGGTGGCGGTGTTCGAGGCGTGCGCCGCGCGCGACGCCGAGGCCCGGCGGGCGGGCATCATGCTGATGCCGGGCGTCGGCTTCGATGTCGTGCCGTCCGATTGTCTCGCCGCGCATCTCAAGCGGCGGCTGCCCGCGGCGACACGCCTGTCGCTCGCGATCTCGGGTTTGACCCAGGCTTCGCAGGGCACGGCGGCCACGATGATCGAGAACCTGCACCGCGGTGGCCTCGTGCGCCGGGCCGGCCGCTTGACGCCCGTCAGCCTCGGGCATGAGACGCGCGTGATCGACTTTGGGCGAGGGCCGGAGACGGCCGTCGCGATGCCGTGGGGTGATGTGGCCACGGCCTATTACTCCACGGCGATTCCCGACATCACCGTGTACATGGCCATGCCGGCCGGCATGCGCCTCGGGGTCGCCTTCGCCGGCGCGCTGGCGCCGCTGCTCGGGAATGCGCTCGTGCAGCGGGCGCTCAAGGCGGGCGTGCAGGCGGGCCCCGCCGGGCCGTCGGACGAGCAGCGCGCGCGGGGCGCGAGCCACCTCTGGGGCGAGGTGGTCGATCCGGCGGGGCGCCGGGCGGTGAGCCGTCTCCGCACGCCGGAGGGCTACACGCTGACCGCGCTCGCCGCGCTCGAGATCACCGCGCGGGTACTGGCTGGCGCGGCACCGATCGGCTACCGGACACCCGCGTCAGCGTACGGCCCGGATCTGATCCTTGCCATTTCGGGATGCGAGCGCCGAGACGATCCCATGGCGTGACGAGCCACAGGGCCCGCCAGGCAGACCGATCCATCACCCGAGGCGCTGCCGGATGAGAACGACGACGGCAGTGGTGACGGCGATCGTTGTGATCGTGCCGAAAAGGAGCCAACTGAACTGCCCTCGGAACACTGTCAGTCCGTGACGGCTCCGCGAAGCCGGGGGAAGCGTCCAGTGTTGGACCACCAAGGTGAAAAGCGTGAGGACAGAGGATGCGGCGACAATCCCGATCGCGATCCACGGCAGTGATAGATCGCGGACGGCAAAGAACCAGCCGATAACGAGCGCGAGGATGAACTGTATCGTTTGCATGGCCGCCTCCCCTCATCCCGGCTCGGTGATGGCGATCATCCCTTGCCCCCTTTCGGCCCACGAGGGTCCACGGTGTCGGGGAGGCAGAGATACCGACTACTCGACTTGAGGAACTCGCCGAGTTGTTTGGCATTCTTGCTCATGTCGGTCATCAGCTGAGTGACCGCCTCCTTGCAGTCTTTCTCGCCCGTGTTCGCCCCGTAGGCTCCGAAGGGTGTGTAGGTCAGGCCGGTACCGAGCCACAACACCCACGCGCACTCCGCGTGGGCCACCGAGACGATGACGAGCAATAGCAGGATGCGAGCGATGACGGCTCTCATCGGGTCCTCCCCCAGGACTAGGTATCCCTGGCGACTTATCGAGCATGGAGAAGTCACTGTTGGGAAGGCCGGTACCCAGCGCAAAGATGGCGCGGCTGCTAAGTCCCGGTGGGGCCACGGATTTGCCGGTGGCACGATGCCTGCGGTATGCACGGCAGAACCAGGCGCGCGGTGACGACGGTGGCGTTCGCGGAGGCCACGGCGGAAATGGCGGACATGGTGGATCGGGTGGCACGGGCGGCTCGACGGGCGATGGCGCGGTTAGCGGCGCGTCGGCTCCGTCGGCGGGTGGCTCGTCTCCGTCGGATAGGAGCGCGTACACGAGCGTAGAGCCGGCGAGCTAGCGCCGCTTGCCGCTCTGGGCCTGCTGCACCACCTGCTCGAGCGCCTCGCGCCGCTGCTTCTCACTGTTTATCTCGTCGGTGAACTGCTTGATCTTGGTCTGCACCTGGCCACGCTCATCGGCCTGGCGCACCTTCAGGGCCTCGATCTCCACGCTCTGGCGGCCGCCCTCCCACCAGGTCAGGGCGGCCGCGCCGATGGCCAGGCCGACGATGAGTGCCAGCAGGGATCCCAGTACGCTCGATCGGTCCATGGCCGTCCTCCTCCCGTCGTCGACTAGTGCTTGGCCGCCGCGGGCGTGGCCCCGCTCTCCGACCGGATCCGCATGCCGTAGAACGAGCGCAGCACGAAGATCATGGAGACGATGAAGAACAACGCGGCGAGCACCGAGGTGAAACCGGTGCCGCGCTCCGCGCTCAGGGAGACCGCCAGCTCCACCGCGAGCAGGCCGAAGAGCGTGGTGAACTTGATGATCGGGTTCATCGCCACCGAGGAGGTGTCCTTGAACGGATCACCCACCGTGTCGCCCACCACGGTGGCCGCATGCAGCGGCGTGCCCTTCTCCTTCAGGTCCACCTCGACCACCTTCTTGGCGTTGTCCCAGGCGCCGCCCGCGTTGGCCATGAAGATCGCCTGGTAGAGGCCGAACAGGGCGATCGAGATCAGGTAGCCCACGAAGAAGTAGGGCTCCACGAAGGCGAAGGCGAGGGTGACGAAGAACACGGCCAGGAAGATGTTGAACATGCCCTTCTGGGCGTACTGGGTGCAGATCTCGACCACCCGCTTGCTGTCG
>CBRGMJ010000283.1:0-3364 GCA_967797525.1 uncultured bacterium
CCCGCTGGACACGTCGGCGATGTGCATGCTCCCTCCGCGACCCCGACAGTATCCGGTGTCCTTCCCGAGAAACTCGGCCATCATCAGCCGGACGTCGGCACCCTTGGCCAGACAGTGCCCGTGGCCGCGGTGGGTGCTGAGGATGTAGTCGTCTGGCCGCAGCGCCGCGCATACTCCCGTGGCGACGGCTTCCTGCCCGATGCTGAGATGCATCGTCCCGTGCACGCGTCCCTGCGCGAAGAGCTCGTCGGCCGTCTCCTCGAAGGCGCGGATCAAGAACATCGTCGTCAGCATGCCGACCGCACGATCGAGCGCAATCGCCGTGGTTCTCATCGCGCCCCCTCCTTTGCGGACCGCAGGATCGCCCGCGCGGCCTGATGGTCCGTCACGAGCACGTCGACCAGCCGCCCGCTGAGCGCGCCGTGGATCGCGTCGGCCTTGGCCGGACCACCGGCGACCGCGACGACCTGCGAAATGCGCCGCAGGTCGCTCAATTCCACCGCGAGGATGCGGCGTTCGAGCGTGTCGTCCACGGGCGCGCCCTCACGCGTAAAGGCGCGCGTGCAGACGTCGCCGACCCCCCCTCGGCGGCGCAGCGCCGCGAGTTGGTCCGCCGAGAAGTAGCCGCTGTGCACTAGGGTCGATGACGGGATGAGCGCGCCGATACCCACGAGCGCTATGTCCACACCCCTGGCCAGGGCGAGCGAGCGCGCGATCCCTTCGTCGGAGGCCATGGCCCGCCGCACCCTCGCGCTGGCGACGACGGCGGGTGCGTGGAGGAGATGAACCTCTCCACCGAAGGCTTCGGCGATACCGTGCGCCAGGTCGTTGGCGTGGATACCCGGCGTGATCTGCCCGACGCCACCGACGAGTGGGACGACGGTAGGCCCCAGCGGTCTTGGGCGCAGGCTGTCGACTACGGCCCGCAGCGTCGTGCCCCAGGACACGCCGATCTTCTCGCCGCCCTTCAAGATCCGGTCGAGATACTCGGCGGCCGCGCGCCCCACCGCCCCCTGGGCGGTCACGACGATCGCTTCGCGCAGCGAGAACCGTTCTTCGAGCTCGCGCTCGATCTGATGGTGCGCACCGTCAGGCGCGATCACGTCGATGCGCACGATGCCCTCGGCGCGCGATCGCTGGAGGAGCCGGCAGACGGTGGGCCGCGAGATTCCTAGACGCTCGGCGATTTCTTGTTGCGTCATGTCGCGCATGTAGTAGAGATCGGCGACTTTCGCGGTGAGCATTGCGTCCCCCTAGGCCCGGACTGCGCCGACCGGCACAGGGGCGGGCGGCGTGATTGACGGCAGGGTGCCCCGGCGCGCCATGGCGTCCTGCAGCCTGCGAAGGCTCACGACCGTGAGGCGCCCATCGAGCGCCAGGTCGGCCTCGGTCAGCACGGCGCCGGCCGGTACGTCTCGCTGCACACGCGCGCCGTGTGTCACGCCGAGCGGGACGGCGCCCGCGGCCGCAGCGCCGGCTGCCGTATCGATGAGCCCGTAGACGGTCTCGCCGCCGATGCCGTCCAATACCTCGCCCGCGCGGAGATAACGCTTGGCCGCGGCCAGGCACTCGGCCACGGGCGCGCCGATCGCGCTCATAGTCGACTCGCCGAACAACGCGGCCCGCGCGACCGAGATGGGCGCCTCCAGGCTGGCCAGGTGATACGGGCGGTACAGAAGGTAGTACGGTCCCGCGCCGGCCTTGAGATACGCCAGATCGCGGCGCACCGATTCGCTCGACGATGACACGACGACGAACACCCCCGGTGCCACGTCGCCGACGGCGTACTCGACAGCGCCCCGCCGCCGCAGGATGCCGCCATCTCCCTGCGGGATGAAGACTGTCAGCAGATCCGCCAGGTTGGCACGCGGCCCGTGCATGCCCTGCTGATCGGGCTGGAGACCGGTGGCGTTGGCCAGCGACGCCATCTCGGCCATAGTTTTCGTCCCATCGACGAACGCGGCCAGCATCCGCGGGCTCATCCCCCGCGCGATCGCCTCGGCTTCAACGGTCTTCATCGTCGCGGCGCGGTCGAGACGATTGTTCTTCCCCTTGCCCGCGCACACGATCTCGAGACCGATCGCCCGCGCAAAGTCGACCATCTCGCACAGCACCGACGGCTCATCGCCGGCGGCGACCGTGTAGATCGTCCCCGCCGCTCGCGCCATCCACGCGAGCAGCGGGCCAACGGTGACGTCGGCTTCGATGTTCATCGTGATGAACGGTTTGCGCCGGCCGATTGCGGCCAGCGCCAGACGCGCGCCGGCATCGGGATCTCCAGTGGCGTCGAGGATCGCATCGACGGCGGGTGCATCCACGATCCACCCGGCGCGATCGCTGAGCGCGGCGCGGCCCTCGCTCACGATCCGCGAGACGTCTGCTGAGACGCCGGCCGGCTCCGCGCGGATCCCCGCGGCGGCGGCGGCGGCCACGGCGCGGTCGACCACGATGTCGCCGACCGCGGCGACGCGCATGCCCGGCAGACCGGCCACCTGGCGCACGAGCCCGCTGCCCATCTGCCCGGCGCCGATGACGGCGACCCGGATGGGACGACCCTCCTGTTCGAGGGACTGGAGCCGCGAAAGTATCGTCATGAACAAATGTTCATGGTTGAAATAAGTTTCACCTTGTACATACCCCTACGCTCGCCGCGAATCCTGCTGGATCGGCCGTCTGTGGGGCCCGATGGCTACGGTGGGCAGTTCGGTCAGGGGCGTGGTAGTGAGCGGGGCCTCACACCGTCTCGGTCTGGCCGACCACCGGCACAGACGCCGGAATGCCGGAGGCCGTCAATGCCGCCGCGTGCGCCGTCGCGGGCGCCTCGTCGCCATGGACACAGAACGCGCGACCGATCCGCGGCACGCGCCGGGCCCAGGCGAGCAGTTCGTGACGATCGGCGTGCGCGCTGAACGCATCCGCGCGCTCGACCCGAATCTTCACCTCGTACGGCTCGCCGTAGATCCGCACCGGGGAGACGCCGTCTTCCAGGCGGCGCCCCAGCGTGTGTTCGGCCTGGTAGCCGACGAAGAGCACCGTCGACTGCGGATCGCCGATGTGATGCCGAAGATGATGGAGGATGCGGCCGGCCTCGGCCATCCCCGACGTGGCCACCACGACAAACGGCCCCGTCTTCTTGTTGAGCGCCTTCGAGTCTGCATCGGCGCGCACGTAGTGGAGCCCTTTGAACCCGAACGGATCGTGCTGCTCCAAGTGCTCGCGCACGTCGTCGTCAAAGCATTCGGCGTGCACACGAAAGATATCCGTCGCATCGATCGCCATCGGGCTGTCCACGTACGCGTCGATGCGCGGGAGCGTCCCCGCCTCGCGCTGCGTATGCAAGACGTAGACGACCTCTTGCGTCCGA
>CBRGMJ010000284.1:0-3364 GCA_967797525.1 uncultured bacterium
TTGAAAAAATGAAGGAAGAGCTGCGGTCCGGCAAGACCCTCCGGGCGGCGATCGAGGCTGGCTGGCACCGGGCGCTGAATGCGATCATCGACTCCAACGTGACAGCCGTCATCGCCGCCGCGATCCTTTTTTTCCTCGGCAGCGGTCCGATCCGGGGGTTTGCGGTCACGCTGAGCGTCGGTGTGATGATTAGCATGTTTACCGCGATCACCGTGACCCGCGCGTTTGTGGATGGTGCGGCGCGGATCGGGTTGGGCCCGATGCTTGTCCGCGTGGCGGGGAAGGTGTCGTGATGGGGCCCCTCTGGGATGTGATCGGGAAGCGATGGATCGGGTACATCCTGTCGGCGCTCTTGATCATTCCGGGCGTGGTCGCGCTGGTGACGAATGCCTCGGCCGGGCACGGCGCCGTGAACTGGGGCGTGGACTTCACCGGCGGCAACTACCTCCAGGTGAGGCTGGTGCGCGCGGCGTCAATCGGCGACGTTCGGGCGGTGGTCGACCGGTTTGCGTCGGGTCAAAGTATCATTCAGAGGTCCGACCAGGATATCTTTATCCGCACGCGGCCGCTGACCGTGGAGGAACGACGGGGCATGCTCGACGCCCTGCGCCAACAGTTTGGCGGCGTGACCGTCCTGCGTGAAGACGAAGTGGGGCCGATCATCGGGCAGGAGCTGCGCTACGCCGCCACCCTAGGCATCGTGATCGGTCTCATCCTCCAGCTCGTGTACATCACCATCCGATTCAAATCCGTGCGGTACGCCGTGGCGGCCGACGCGGCGCTGCTCCACGACATGTTGATCGTGATTGGTGTCTTCGCCTTGACGCGAAAAGAGGTCAACGGCCCATTCGTCGCGGTGCTTCTCACGATCCTGGGGTACTCGATCAACGACAAGATCGTGCTGTACGACCGTATCCGGGAGAACATCGCTCAACGGACAAAGGAAGCTTTTGACCGCATGGTGAACCGGAGCCTGCTGGAGTCGCTCGTCCGCTCCCTCAACACCTCGATCACGGTGGTCCTGGCGATCGCGGCGGTATACTTTTTTGGCGGCATCACCATCCGCGATCTGGCGTTTGGGCTCACGATCGGCGTCGTCATCAGCACGTACTCGTCGGTGTTCACTGCGGGCGCATTGATGGTGGACTGGCAACTCTGGTCGGAGAGGCGGGCGGGCCGAACGCGTCCCGTTGAGGCGGACACATCCCCTGCCGCGCCGCCGTCTCGAGGGCCGGCGCTGAAGCCGGTCGCCCCGGAGGCTCCGGTGCGGACAAGCGTGGGGCAGGGTCCGCGAAGACGGCGCTCCCGCCGCAGGTAGCGTCGATGTCGGTCTTCGCCGTCTTTGCGCTCGTCTTGTTTGCCGCGGTCACGGTCTTTTCTCTGTCGAACCCCGACCTCGTGACGGTGCGGTTCCTCGCGTGGCACCTGCAGACCAGCCTGGCCCTGGCGGTGGTCGGCGCTGGCATCGTTGGGGGTCTCCTCGTCCTGATCAGCAATACGGTTGGGCAACAACAGATGCGCGCGCGCCTCCGCGAGCTCCAGACGCGCCTGCGCGAGCTCGAAGGGCGTCCGGCGCCTGCAGACCGATCGGCCGATCACACCAGCCAGCAGTAGACCCCGTCGCAGCACTCCCGGACTCGACCTCTATAATGGAAGTGGTCATGAACGCCTACATGCCGCGCGTACCGGCGCGGGTCCGATGAGCCGTTGGCGCGTGGCGCCGCCCCACGAAGAAGCATCCCGCCGTCTGGCCGAGGACGTGGGCATCTCGTTGCTTGCGGCGAGGGTGCTCGTCAATCGGAACCTGGGCGGACCCGCCGCGGCGCGTGCGTTCCTCTCACCGCGGTTTGATCAGCTCAGCGATCCCCTCCGGCTGATCGACATGGATCGCGCCGTCGATCGCCTGATATCGGCGATCCGCGCGGACACCCCGATCACTGTGTACGGTGACTATGACGCGGACGGCGTGACGGCCACGGCGATCCTCGTCAGGACGCTCACACGCTACGGCGCGCGGGTCGACGCCTACATCCCCGACCGTCGCGCCGACGGGTATGGGTTGAGCGAAGGCGCCGTCGCGCGTCTGGCAAAGCGCGGGGCGGGTCTGGTCGTCGCCGTCGATTGCGGCGTGACGGCTACTGCGGCGGCGGATGTGGCGAGGGAGGCCGGCATCGATCTCGTGATTCTGGATCATCATGAGGTGCTGGGCGACCTGCCCTATGCGTTCGCCGTGGTGGACCCCAAGCGGCCCGACGCCTCGGGGCCCGCGGCCGACTACTGTGCGGCGGGTCTCGCGCTGCAAGCGGCCCGAGCACTGATCTCTCGTCTTGACCCCTCAGCGGGCGACTCTGGTCACGGCGATCAGGGTCTCGACGACTTGGTGGAACTGGCCGCTCTGGGCACGGTAGCCGACGCGGTCACGCTGCTCGGCGACAACCGCATCATCGTTGCCGAAGGGCTGAGAAGGCTCACCCGCCCGAGCGTTGCGGGGCTCGCCGCGCTCGCCGATGTCGCCAATGTGCGGGCGCCGCTGCGGACCCGTGACCTCTCACATTCGCTCGCGCCCCGCATCAACGCGGCCGGACGTCTGGCCAATGCCCGCACGGCGCTCACCCTGCTGTTGACTGACAACCTCGAGGAAGCCCGGCGGCTGGCCGCCGAGCTCGACGCGTTGAACCGCGAGCGCCGCGCGCTCTGCGATACGGTTCTCGCCGATGCCGTAGAGGAGATCGAACGTCAAGGCTTCGCGCGCGATCCGGCGATTGCGCTGGCGCGCGACACCTGGCATCCGGGCGTCATCGGGATCGTCGCCTCTCAGATCGTCGAGCGATATCATCGCCCGACCGTGCTCGTCGGACTGCGCGATGGCGTGGGTCGGGGCTCGGCCCGCAGCATCCCGACGTTGCACCTGGTCGACGCGCTGGCGCACTCCAGCGACCACCTCACCGGATTCGGCGGCCACGCGATGGCCGCGGGGTTGGTGGTTGAGGCCGACGCGTTCGAGCGGTTCCGCGCCGATTTCGTCGATGCCGTCGGTCGGCGGTTGCGCCCCGAAGACTTCGAGCCGTTCGTAGAGATCGACGCTGACGTGACGCTGGAAGACCTCACCCCAGCCGCGGCTGACGACGTCGAACGCTTGGCGCCGTTTGGATCCGGCAACCCTGAGCCGGTGTTCCTGACGCGCGGCCTGCGCGCGATCGGTACGCGGCTGGTCGGCGACGGCAGCCACCTGCGTCTTGTCGTGACCGACGGCGCTCGGACGGCGGACGCCATCGCGTTTCGACAGGCAGACCGAGCCGAGTTGTTGGCGTTCACTCAGGCGCGCGTCGATCTCGCGTTTACCCTCGAACGTGACCGATGGAAT
>CBRGMJ010000285.1:0-3353 GCA_967797525.1 uncultured bacterium
GTTGGTGTTGTACGCCACCACGTTGAAGATCAGCCGCACCTCGTGGTAGCGGTTGTTGTCGTAGTGAAATTGCGCCGGGGCGCGGCGCCCGGTGGGCGGCGCAAACGAGGCGAGCAGATCCTTACGCGCCAGATCCTGAAAGAACGCGATGTCGGCGAACCAGATGACGTCGGCCTGGATCTTGCCGGCCTGCATCTCAGCTTGGATCCTGGCGATCACGGGTCCGGATCCCGCGCGGAAGACCTTCACCTGAACGCCTGGCGTCCGGCGCATGAAGTCCCCCGTGATCAGGTTCACGTCGTCATCCGACTCGGACGTGTAGAGCGTGACCACGCCGCTGGCCGCGGGCGCCGGGGCCGCCCCACCCGGCGTGGCCAGCAGCGCCGCCAGGATCAAGACGGCGAGCACCGCCGCAATCCTCATACTCATCCCCTCCTGAGTGTGCTTCCATTCCATCTTACATGATCCGCCGTCAGGACGGCCCCGCCGATTCCCGCCAGAGCTCTTCAAACCGCGCCTTATTCCATCGCGCGAGGTCGCGGCCCGCGCCGATCGAGAAGCCTTCGACCGTGATCGTCCCGCGAAAGCGGTGTAGGGCACCCAGCGCGCCGGCCAGATCACGCGCTCCCTGACCTAGAGGCAGGTGCAGCCTGGCCTCATCGGCGTCGCTCAGGTGGACGTGGATCAACCGCTCGATCTGCGCGATAAAGACCTTCTCGTCCTCCCCCCAGGGGATGTGCGCGATGTCAACGACCGCGCCGACGTTTGCGCGATCGACCTCACGCACCAGGTAGTTGATATCGGCCGCGGCGATGACGTATTCACCCTGGCGCGGCTCCATGTGTTCGACGCCGACCTGTATTCCGTGTCCTGCGGCGTCGTCGGCGATCTCGCGGACGGCCGCGATGAGCAGTGGCCAGTACGCCTCGGCGGTATCATGCGGCGCCGTGGTGTGCCCTGGATGCATCACAACCAGGCCGGCGCCCAGCCGTGCGGCCGTGTCCACGCTCTGGTGCAGCGCCTCGAGTGAGGCGGCGCGGATCGGCTCCAGGTGCGACGAGGGGTTGATATCCCACGAGAGCGCGTGCAGCGTCAGCACCAGCCCCCGGCTTCGCGCCTTCTCCCCGAGCGGGGCGGCGTCGACACCGTCACGGAGCAGTTGATACGCCCACACTTCCACGCCGTCATAACCGAGGTCGCGCGCCGCGTCGAGGATCTCGTCGGCCGCGTGCGCCCAGAGCAACGGCGCGGACAGCAGCACCTGGCAGTGACGTTCTGCCGGGGGCAGCTCGCCGGGCGCGGGGAGCACCGGCACGCTGCGGCGCGCGTGACGCGGCCGGGGGCGGACAATGTCCATGGTGGCCCGCAGCTCCGCCGCCACGCGAAACGGCTTAGTCAGCACCCGTCCCGGGAACCGCGTGATGAACTCACGCGGGTGCCGTGTGAACTCCGTCGTCATCTCAAATGGCTTCGCGAGCGCCCGGCGCACGACGCTGTCAACATACTGTTCCATGAACTGCAGGGTGTCGACCGCCACCGCGCGACCGCACCGAGCGCAGAGGACGCGCGAGAGGCCTCCGGTTCCCGGCGTAACCAGGTGGGCGGTCGTTCGGCTGCAGCGGCCGCAGTAGAGTTCGACCTCGTAGCGGTCGTCGACGGCTCGGGGCCCGGGCATGACCGCTACGCTCGCATGACTCGCTGCACGCCGGTGACGATGTCATCCACCTGCGGGACGGCCGCCCGTTCGAGCTGCCGGTTGTACGGTAGCGGGCACTCCTGACCGCCGAGTCGCACGATTGGCGCGTCGAGGTGAAAGAACGCTTCGCTCTCGGAGATCAGGGCCGCGATCTCCGCACCGATCCCAAGCGTCTTGACGCCCTCATACACGACGACCACCCGGCCGGTCTTCTTCGCGGAGGCGATCAACGTCTCGCCGTCGAGCGGCCGCAGGGTACGTGGATCGATCACTTCAACGCTGATGCCATCATCGACCAGTCGCTGCGCGGCTTCAAGCGCGCGGCCAACCATGATCCCGGTCGCGACGACGGTGACATCTGTGCCGGTACGTTTGATGTCCGCCACGCCAAGTGGGATAGGCTCGTCTGCCTCGGGCACCACACCACGTTCCTTATACAACAGTTTGTGCTCGACGAAGATCACCGGGTTGTCATCGCGGATACTGGCGAGCAGGAGGCCCTTGGCGTCCGCCGCCGTCGACGGGGCCACGACCTTCAGACCGGGGACGTGCGCGAACCAGGCTTCAAGACTCTCGGAATGCTGCGCGGCGGCGCCTGTACCGGACCCCGCCGGGGTCCGCAAGACCATGGGCACCTGCGCCTTGCCGCCAAACATGTAGCGGATCTTCGCCGCCTGGAGGACCAATTGCTCCATGCACAGCGTGATGAAATCCATGAACTGGATCTCCAGGACGGGGCGCATCCCCGTGAGCGCCGCGCCGATCGCGCACCCGGTGATCCCCGCTTCGGAGATCGGCGTATCGCGCACGCGCTCGGGCCCGAACTCCTGGAGCAGCCCATCCGTGACCGCAAACGCGCCGCCGTAGGTGCCGATATCCTCGCCCAGGAGAATCACGCGGTCGTCGCGCCGCATCTCCTGACGCAGCGCTTCGCGGATCGCTTCGCGGTAGGTCAGTTCCCTACTCACCGGCGTACACGCCGTCCAGCAGCGTCGACGGATCGGGCTCCGGGCTGGCCTCGGCAAACTGCAGGGCCGCCTCGATGGCTGCTCGGGCGTCCCGCTCCAGGCCGCGCACCGCGCCCGGGGCGAGTCGTCCTTCACCTTCCAGCACGCCGACAAATCGCCCGATAGGGTCGCGCTCGCGCCAGGCGTCGACTTCGTCCCTGCCGCGATACCGCTGGGTGTCGCTCTTGCTGTGCCCCTTGTAGCGATAGGTCACGCACTCCAATAGCGTCGGACCCTCGCCTCGCCGCGCCCGATCCAGAGCTGTGGCGGCGGCCTCATGGACGGCCAGCACGTCCATCCCATCGACCGTCTGACCCGGCAGGCCATAGGCGCCCGCGCGCTCGCTGACGCGCTCAACGCTCATCGAGCGCCCCACCGGCATCGACATCCCGTACTGGTTGTTCTCGCACACGAAGACCACGGGGAGACGCCAGATGGACGCGAGGTTGAGCGACTCGTGAAAGGCGCCTTCGTTGGCCGCGCCATCCCCAAAGAACGCGACACAGACCTGCTCGGTGCGCCGCATCTGGATCGACAAGCCCACCCCGGTGGCGAGCGGCAGACCACCGGCCACGATCCCGTTCGCCCCAAGATTCCCGCTGGACACGTCGGCGATGTGCATGCTCCCTCCGCGACCCCGACAGTATCCA
>CBRGMJ010000286.1:0-3346 GCA_967797525.1 uncultured bacterium
CGACCTTGCCTTTTCCTTCGTCCCCCCACTGACCGCCGATCAATACGATGTTGGGCCGGCCGACCGGTAGTCGAATCCCACAGCACCCGGGCGGTCTTTGGGGACTCCCAGACGGCTAGAGATACGCACGGGGTGGTAGGTGTCGTCGACCCGAAGACCGGCGACGCGCACGGCGTCGAGCACGGCGCCGCTCCGGATCACGATGATGCGGCGCAACATGCGCATCCCTCCCCCGCGCCGAGAATGATGCGGTTAGGACATCGGGGCCTGGCGGACGTCCGCAAAGAACTGGACGCCCGGTATGGCTTCGGCCCGCCTGCGTGCTTCGGGCGTCGCTTCGCCTCGGACCACGTGCCGCCCGCGCCCCGGGTCGATCAGCAAGGGCCCGTAGCTACCGTCCAAGCGGACGCCGGTTCCGGCGAACAACGCGGTGACGGCGGTCATGTCGAGACGCGTGCCGGGCCGGTCGACCTGGATGATGAAGGGCCGGGGCTGGTCCGCTATGCGGGCTCCTCCCTTCGCTTGAACGCAAACCCGGAGTAATCGAGGTTTTGGGCCGGCACGCCGAGTTGTCGCAACATCGCCATCGCCTGCGCGCGATGATGCACCTCGTGCATGGCTAACTGCATGAACAAGTCGCTCTTCAGACCGTTGACAACCACCACCTTGCCCTGCGGCGTGGTGGGCATCGTCATCCGGTACTCGATGGCGGTATCCCAGTCCTTGATGCCGGCCAGCAAGCCGCGAGTGCGCGGCGCTTGTTCGGTCCAGAGCGTTTCCAGGTCGCGAAACGCGGGCAGACGTTCTTCGCTGATCGGCCATTGATCGCGCGGCGGCAGGGGCGTGGCGGGCTGCTGGATGCGCCGCCCGTAGAGCCACTCCGCGCGGGCAATGTCAACCGCGGTCGCCCGCAGCGTGCCGAGCCCAAAAGGGAATTTCTGCGTGTACTGATCTTGGCTGAGCGGTCGGATCCAGTCGAAGAGCTTCTGGCGGGCCTGCGTCAACACATCATACACGTGAGCGAAATCCACCGGCCACCTCCGGAGCGAATAGATGGGACGGTGGCTTATTCGATTGCACCGGAGGATTTGCCTCCCGCCCCTTGAAGGGATTGTCGCGTATGAAGAGGACCACGACAATCCTGATACTCGCGGCGCTCGCCTCGGGGATTCTCGTCCTGGCTCCGGAGCCGTCGCGTGGCGCGCCGCAGCCTACGCTGCTGGTCGGGCAGGCGCAGGCCGACATCAGGGCGCAACTCCGAACGGCCATTCAACACGCGGGGTTTGCGGCGGAGGGAGATTCGCTCGGCTACGTGCGCCTGCACCTCGGTCACGCCCTCAACTGCATTGAAGGCCCCGCCGGCAAGCACTTCGATCGGGCGTGGGGCAACGTGTGCCAGGGGCAGGGCAACGGCATCGTGACCGACCTGCGCTCGACGCCGGGTGGCGCCACCTATCGCACCGTCATCGAGCACGCCGACACGCTTGCCGCGGCGGGGGTCGCGAGCCGCGACGTGGCGGAGATCAAAACGGTCGCCAAAGCGGTCGGGGCGCTCCTGGCCGTGATCGCCGACGGCCTCAAGTAAGCAGACGGCTCAAGCAGACGACGCTCGCATGTCCCCCACTTTTCGCCGCGATGCCGCCGCCGGCGCGCTGGCGGGTCTGATTGGCGGGCTCGTCTTCTTGTGGGCCCAGCAAACCCAGGGGATGCGCGCCGCGGTCGGTGGGGTGGCCGGCGTCGCGTCGCTCGGCGCGGGCGCCGCCCTGGATCTGGCGACCGCGGCGCTGATCGGCGCCACGTTCGGCCTGATCTTCCGCTACCAGCCACAGGGCAACGCGCCGACCATCAGCAGCGGCGTCCTGTATGGCCTCGTCTGGTGGATCATCGGCCCGCTGACAGCGGTGCCCGCCGTCCTGGGCCGGGGACCGACCTGGTCGGTCAAGGACGCCAACGCCGCGCTCCCGAGTCTGATCGGGCACGTGCTGTTCGGCGCCCTCACGGGTCTGTGCTATCACGTGCTGATCGGCTTGTACCTGCGGCGTCACCCACAGGTCGCCACCGCCCCGGCGCCGGCACAGGTGCCCGTCACACGGGTGGTGATTCTCGGCGGGGGCTTTGGAGGCGTGAGCACGGCCCAACGCCTCGAGCAAATCTTTGCGCGCGATCCCACGGTGGACATTACGCTGGTCAGCCAGAGCAACTATCTGCTGTTTACACCGATGCTCGCCGAGGTGGCCAGCAGCGGACTGGAGCCGCAGCACATCAGCGCGCCTGTCCGCGCGGCGCTTCTCCGCACGCGGTTTCGACGGGCGGAGGTCGAGGCGATCGACGTTGCGGCGCAAACCGTGCTGCTGCGCGGCGGCCCCGCCGCCCCGGTCGAAACGGTGCCCTACGACCACCTGACGCTCGCGCTCGGATCGGTGCCGAACTACTATGGCCTGCCCGGGCTCGAGGCGCACTCGTTCACGCTCAAGACCCTTCAGGACGCTACCCTGCTGCGCAACCACGTGATCGCGCTGCTGGAGCAGGCCGACGTCGAGCCAGATGCCGACGAGCGCCGGCGTATGCTGTCGTTTGTCGTCGCCGGCGGCGGTTTTGCCGGCACAGAAATGATCGCTGAGTTGTTTGACCTGGTCCACGGCGTCCGCCACTTCTATCCCAACATTCACGCCGAAGACCTTCGCTTCGCGCTGGTGCATTCGGGTACCCGCATCCTGCCCGAGATCAGCCCCGAGCTCGCCGCCTATGCGCTGAGAAAACTCGAGGCGCGCGGGATCGAGTTCCTCCTCGAGGCCCGCGTCGCGGGCTCCACCGCCGACGCCGTGTTGCTGGCCGATGGTCGGCTGATCGCGACCCGCACGCTGGTGTGGACTGCGGGCAACCAGCCGCACCCGCTCCTCCGGACGTTGCCGTGCGACCACAACCGCGCCGGCGCGATCATCACCGAGAGCACGCTGCAGATCAAGGGCTTTGCCAACGCGTGGGCGGTCGGTGACTGCGCCGAGATTCCCGACCTGCTCAATGCCGGAAAGACGCTTCCGCCGACCGCGCAGCATGCGCTGCGCGAAGGCCGGGCGGTCGCGGACAATATTGCGGCCATGAGACGCGGCCGTCGTCCCTCACCATTTCGCTTTCGCAGCATCGGCACGCTCGTCGCGCTGGGGCATCGCACGGCTGTCGCGGAGATCCGCGGCTTCAAGTTCTCGGGCCTGCTCGCCTGGTTCATGTGGCGCACCGTCTACCTGAGCAAACTCCCCGGGTTGGAAAAACAGGTGCGCGTGGCCCTGGACTGGACGATCGACCTGTTCTTCCCGCGCGACATCGCGTTGACGATATCCGCCCCCAC
>CBRGMJ010000287.1:0-3343 GCA_967797525.1 uncultured bacterium
TGGCGTATGACCTCGACCCAGTTCGCCCGCCTACCCGTGTGGTGAACCTGCAGATGCCGTCGCCGGTGGTCTCGATCGCGATGCAGGTCCCGGGGCGATGACCGAAGCCGACTACCTCGCGATAGCCCGTGCCGGGCTCCCGGCGGGGCCGGCGTCGCGGAAGAAGGTCGTTGTTGTCGGCGCCGGGGTGGCAGGTTTGACTGCCGCGTACGAACTCCTGCGCGCCGGGCACGACCCATTGATCCTGGAGGCACAGCAGCGAGTCGGCGGCCGCGTCCAGACGCTGCGCGAGCCGTTTGCGCACGGGCTCTACGCTGAAGCCGGCGCCATGCGCATCCCCAAGGCGCACTCGTTGACACTCGCATACGTTGAGAAGTTCTCGCTCCCCACGTTCCCGTTCACCATGAATAATCCGAAAGCGTACTATCACCTGCGCGGCCGGCAGCACCGCGTCGGCGAGCTCAATCTGGATCCTGAGAACATGGAGTACGAGATCGCCGAACACGAGATCGGGAAGACCATCCACGACATGTGGGCCGAAGCGCTGCGACCAATTGTCAAGAGGCTGGAGACCGAAGGCGACGGGGCTTGGCCGCGCATCGTCGATGAACACGACGAGTTTTCGGTCCGCGAGTTTCTCGAGGCCAGGCGGTGGTCTGAGGGCGCGATCGAGCTCTTTGGCATCATCTACAACTACGAAGCGTTGATGAATTCATCGTTTCTCGAGCTGCTCCGGGAGGAGATCGGCAACTTCTACACCGACATGGTCCAGCTCGAGGGCGGGATGGATCGGCTGCCGCGCGCGTTCCTGCCGGCACTGCAGGACCGCATACGCTTCAGCGCCAAGATGGTTGCGCTCGACCAGACCCCCGATCACGTCATCGTGCATTACCAAACCCTGGCGGGCCGGCAGCAGGCCGCCGGCGACTATGCGATCCTGACAGTCCCGTTTCCACTGCTGCGGCACGTGGAAGTGTTGAAACCGTTCTCGCGCCCGAAACAGCGCGCCATCCGGCAGTTGCACTACGATGCGTCGGCCAAGATCTTCTTTCAATGCCGCCGGCGATTTTGGGAGGAAGACGACGGTATCTTTGGCGGCGGTACCGTGACCGATCTTCCGGTCCGGAACATCTACTATCCGGAACACGGGCGCGACACCGGGCGGGGCATCCTGGTCGCCAGCTACACCTGGTCGGACGACGCGCACCGGTGGGGCTCGCTCGCGCCCCACGACCGCCTCGTCCAGGCGCTGGAGAACGTGGCGTTGATCCACCCCCAGGTGATGGACACCTTTGAAGTCGGTGCGTCGAAAATGTGGCATCACGACGAGTTTGCCGGCGGTGCGTTTGCGCTGTTCGATCCCGGGCAGCAGACGCTGCTGTATCCCCATATCATCGCCCCCGAGGGACGCATCCACTTCGCGGGAGAGCACGCCTCGCTGACGCACGCGTGGATCCAGGGGGCGATCGAATCCGGGCTCCGCGCGGCGCACGAGATCCATCAGGCGGCCGGCGGAGCGGAGCACTGATGAGGTCGGTGGCCGCCTACATTGGCCTTGGCTCTCTCAGAATGGGTTCACGAAGGTGGTGCTGAAGAAGGAAGGTCAAGAGATCGGCATTCAGATACTCGGTCCGTAGAGGAGGCATAGACATGGGGTGGATGGACAGGCTCAAACACACGGCGGAGAAAGCCGCAGATCAGGCCGGGGACATGGCGGCCATCGGCAAGTTGAAGGTGGAGATTCGTCAGTTGGGCGGCAAGATGGAGGACGCGTTCAAGGCGATCGGGGCCAAGGTCTACGATCTGTCAGAGACCGGCACACAATTCCCGGCCGACGTGGCGGCGCTCTGCAAGACAGCGGACGGGTTCGCCGATGCGATCAAGGCCAAAGAGGCTGAGATCGAGAAGGTGAAGGCGGGAGGCTAGCGGCCATGATTCATCTATTCGCCATTTTGGCGGCATTTATCCCTGCGCTCCTCTGGCTGTGGTTCTTCAACCGTCGCGACCGGTATGAGCGCGAACCGAGGAGTTTAATCCTCAAACTGTTTCTGTGGGGCGTCCTCTCGGGTCCCTGGGCGGCCGGGTTCAACGACATGTTTGGGCAGATCTGGACCCCGGTCATCAAAGGCGCGCCATCGTTCGGCCTCTTCACCGTGTTGTTATTCATCTTGGTGTACGCGCTCGCGCTGAACGAGGAAACGATGAAGTACATGGTCACGGGCAACACGGTGCGCGGTGATCCCAACTTCAACGAGCCGGTTGATGGGATGATTTACATGACGTCTGCCGCCTTGGGGTTTGCCGCTGGCGAAAACTTCATTTACATCATTGGCGCCTTCTTCGGCGTCTTTGAGTCGGCGGTGAAGGGCGGAATGCCGGCGCAAGGGGCGCTCACGCAGGCGTTTGTCGCCGCCTTCGGCGTGCTCGCACCGGTGCGATCGTTGATCACCGCGGTCGGCCACGTGACATGGTCGGGTATCACTGGCTACTTCCTGGCCAAACACGTCGTCGGGGGCGGCTCGAAGCGGCTGGTGACGATGGGCGTCCTCCTGGCGGGGCTGCTGCACACGGCGTTCAACTACCCCCAGTTCCTGGGATCGATCATTGATCCGAACGCCGGCTTCTTCAACCGGTTCTTCCTGATCGCCCTGGTTGCATGGCTGATTGGGTTGATCATCTACTTCAAGTTGCTGCGGCGCGCCCTCGCGGCCTCGCCGTTTCGGACGCAGCAGATCGCCGGGCCAACGCCGGAGCCGGCCAAGCCCTAGCCGCCTGGAGTGTGTCGGAGGAGGAGATGGAACTAGGGAGTCAAGCCGCAGTGCGCCGCGCGGTGGTTGGCCTCCTCAGGCGCGCGGAGTAAAGTCGGGGACCCCAATGGATAAGGATAGCGAGAAGAAGCCGGCGTCAGGAGAACAGCCTGCCCCCTTGGAGCAGAAGGCCTCGCCTCCGCCTGTGCCCGGCCCAGTACCGCCACGATCGCCCCGTTTGCGAACACTGGGAATCGGCGCCCTGACCATCTTGCTGTATCTCGTTCTGATCGACGCGGCCGTCGAGACATTTCTCAGCGGGTCAGCCGCGAAGTGGATCGTGGGGGGCGCGGTGGTCGCGTATGTCGGGGTCAGCGTCGCGCTATGGCGCCGACTCGGGTGGACGGCGAAGGCGATCGTGTCCTTCCTGATGATACTCGCCCTGATCGCGGTCACTGTGTGGTTGCCGCATGGTTTGGTGGAAGGCGTGACGGTGGCGCGCCAGCCGACGTCGACCGTTCTGTCGGCCGCCACCGTACTGATCGTGCTGCTTGCGGCGTGGATTCTGCTGTCTTTGCGATTCGTGCCATTGTGGG
>CBRGMJ010000288.1:0-3340 GCA_967797525.1 uncultured bacterium
GCCGCACAAGGATCCCGCGGACGTGACCAATCCCGAAGACCGGTACCTGATGACGTTTATGGCCACCGTCTCGAATCCGCGGCTCAGTGTCTCGCGCGTCGAGATCGATCGCCCGGGCGCATCGTACACGATCGACACGATCCTGGCGCTGTCGTCGAAGTATCCCGATGCAGAATTGCACTATATTACGGGGGCTGACGCAATCTTGCAGATCCTGCGCGGGGAGTGGGAGCGGGCGAAGGAACTGCTTGGCCTCTGCCAGTTCATTGCGGCCACACGGCCGGGGTTCACGCTCGATTTCGACACGCTGCGCCGCAGCAACTTCACGGGGCGCGCGCTCGACAACGTCCACGTCATGGCCATCCCGGCCCTGGCGATCTCCTCGACGGAGATCCGCTCGCGCGTGCGTACCGGCCGCCCGATCAAGTACCTGGTCCCCGAGCCGGTCGAAGCCTACATCGTCAAGCACCAGCTCTATGGGATGCCCGCGCCGAAAGCGAGTATGGCGGGTGGTTAGACAGGACGCGGGCAGGCGGGCCGCGTCCGGGGCTCCGCTGGACAGGGCGTGGCAAGTCGCCGACGCGGCGGCTCGGAGGGGCTACTCACCGTCCGTCGTCCTCGAGCTCCGGGTCCTGACACTGGTCACCGACTACTTCGTGATCTGCACGGGCACGAGCCGCGTGCAGATCCGTGCGATCACCAGCGGCATCCTCGAGAGCATGCGTGACGTCTCGCCCCACGTTCTCCGCGAGGGCGACGAGGACGCCCAGTGGGTCTTGCTCGATTATGGGGATGTCGTCGTGCATGTTTTTGGCCCCGAGGCGCGGACCTTCTACCGTCTGGAACGTTTGTGGGGCGATGCGCACGTGGTGGCGCGCGGGTAGCCAGGCCCGGGTCGCAGCGTCATGCACCTGGCTTGTCGCCCAGCAGCGCCGGATGACGGCACGTGGCTCGTCGGTCTGCTCGACGCGGCGTCTCGGGGCGGATACTCACCGACCTTCGACCGCGACGGCCCGCTGCAGCCCAAGGACATCTGGTGGGGCCAGTCCGAGAAGGACGTCAGCGTCATCGAGGTGGATACACGTCCCGCGGGCGTCCTCGTGGTTGGACGCGCCGGGCAGTGGCTCGTGGAAGAACTGCTGCTCAGCGGGTTTGGCGAGGCGCCCGCGCGGACCCAGGCGTCGCTCGTCGACCGGGTGAGCGCGCACCTGACGCAGGTCTTTCAGCGTGGCCGTCAGAACGCGCTGTTGCTGCGCGTCGCTGAAACGAACGCCTTCGGTCTCTCGCTGGCGGCAGGGGCGCAGGCGGGGTTTGCGAACGCCCTGCTCGTGTACCGTCATCACGGCCCGAAGCGGCCCACCTCGCACGCGCCCGGCGGCTATCACGTGCGCAAGGTCACGCCGGCGGACGCGCGCGAGGTGGCCCGTCTGGCGCGCGAGGTCATCCCCGAACGGGCCCGCGCGGACGAAGTGTCCCGGGTGCTGAACACCCGCGACGGCCGCGGATTCCTGGCCTTCAGGGACGCCATCCTGGCGGGATTTGCGGCCGTGGAGGTCCGTCCCGGCCGGGGGGACTGGATCGTCGGCGTCCGCGAATCACACCGGCGCCGCGGCGTGGGCCGCGCGCTGGGCGCATCGGTGCTGGCGGCGCTCCGAGCCCGGGGGCCGGCGCCGTACTCGACGGCCTGGGCGCTCGATCCCGTTGCGGGGCCGTTTCTCTCATCGCTGGGCTTCGCGGTCGAGCGGACGTTTCTCTACCTCGAAAAGCCCCTCTGATTTGCGGTATGCTGGTGGGCGATGCGTGATGCGTCGTTGTGCTTCGTGTGCGGCCCCTCGAATCCCATTGGACTACGGGTTCGCTTTTCCCGTGAGGGCCAGCGGGTGATCGGTGAATTCACCCCTTCTGACCTGCACGTCGGGTTTGCCGGTGTCGTCCACGGCGGCATCCTGGCGGCGCTGCTGGACGACGCGCTGGCGGCGGTCGGCTACTCTGAGGGCGACCCGACGGTGACCGCGCGGCTCGCCGTCCGCTACCGTCAGCCCGTGCGGCCGGGTCAGCGTCTCAGGGTCGAAGCCGCCGAGACGTCGCGGAAGGGCGCGCTGCGTCAGGGGCACGCGGTCGTGCGCATCGACGACGGTACCGTCGTCGCCGAGGCTGACGCGACGATGATGCGGTTACCGGCCCATGCCTGACCCGCCGGCCGAGCGGCTGATTGCCACGAACCGGCGGGCCCGCTACGAGTACGACGTCGAAGAGACCGTCGAGGTCGGCCTGGTCCTGACCGGCACTGAGGTCAAGTCGCTGCGCACGCGGCGGGCGTCGCTGGGCGAGGCCTACGCGCGCGTCGACCGGGGCGAGGTGTGGCTGCACCACCTGCACATCCCGCCCTATGATGCCGGCAACATCTTCAATCATGAGCCGCTGCGACGGCGAAAGTTACTGCTGCACCGCAGCCAGATCCATCGCTTGGCCGCTCGGACGTCGCAGAAAGGCTATACGTTGATTCCCCTGCGCCTCTACTTCAGTCGCGGGAAAGCCAAGATCGAGCTCGGGATCGCGCGCGGCAAGAAACTCTACGACAAGCGCAGCGCCGTCGGGGAGCGTGAGGCGAAACGCACGGCTGAGCGTGCCGTCAAGCGCACGGTTGAAGCGGGGAGGGGGCGTGGATGAGCGGCCGGGCGCGGCCGGCGCCGCAGGTCGGCATCATCATGGGCAGCACGTCGGACCGGCCGGTGCTCGACGCCGCGGCCGAGTTACTCACCCAACTGGAGATCCCCTACGAGGTGCGCATCGTCTCGGCCCACCGCACTCCGGACTGGATGTTCGAGTATGCGACGGAGGCGGAGCGCCGCGGTATTAAGGTGATCATCGCGGGCGCGGGCGGCGCGGCGCATCTGCCCGGGATGACGGCGTCCAAAACGGTCCTCCCCGTGATCGGCGTCCCTATTCCGGGTGAACATTTAAGAGGGATGGATTCGTTGCTGTCGATCGTGCAGATGCCAGGGGGCGTGCCCGTGGCGGCGGTCGCGATCGGCCGGGCCGGGGCGATCAATGCCGCGCTGCTGGCCGCCCGCATCTTGGGCATCAGCGACGAGACGATCCGCGAACGCGTGCGCCGGCACCAGCAGGCGCAGACCGCGCAGGTCCGCGAGGCCGACCGCGCCGCGCAGGACCCTCCCGCCGGCGAGACACCCAGACGAGCATGAGCGCGGACCGGCCGATCCTTCCCGGCTCGACCCTCGGGGTGATCGGGGGAGGGCAACTCGGTCGCATGCTGGCCCTGGATGCGAAGCGCATGGGCTATCGGGTGGTCGTGCTGGATCCTTCTCCCGACGCGCCG
>CBRGMJ010000289.1:0-3338 GCA_967797525.1 uncultured bacterium
CGAGTTTCTGCTGGGGCGTCGTCGCCTCTTTGAACCTCTTGTCGGCGTCCATGTATTGGGGGGTCAGATTGGCAGGCATGGCTGGACTCTATTGTAGCAACCGTGCGTCAGCACTGAGGATGCGGGGCGGCTCGACGTCGGCGCCCGGCCACTCGCGCCGCACCAACTTCCTCAGCGAGTCGAGGTGGGTCTGAACGACCGACGCCACGACTCCGGCGGGGCACCAGGCGCCAAACAGCGCCGCGGCCGACTCGCCGCGCAGGCGCGTGCGGTAGTCAGGCCCGTGGATGACCGACGCGATGATGCCGTCATCGTCGCGAACCACCATGTCACCCGGACGCAGGCGCTGTTCCTTCCCCGACAGTTTCGTGTAGGCGTCGCCGTCGACCGAGACGTCGACCCGCAGCGGGCCGCGAAGCGTCTCGGGGTCGTGCCCTGACGTCAGCACCAAGCTTTGGACTTCGGCAGCGAACATGGCGGTCACCAGTGCCGACGGGCTTTCGATGGGCCGGCCTGAGGCGATCGTCTTGGCCTGGTGCACGACCGGGTACCGGCCGCCGAATCGGCGGAAGTGGGCCGCGTACGCCTTCCCCACTGGGTCCGCGTCCTGGGCGTCGCCGGGGCCACGGGCCTGGAGCGATGCTTCGATGACGCGCAGTTCCTGGTCAACGGCGGTGACCTGCGGACGGTTGGGACACTGCCCCACCACCAGCACGCCAAACACACCCTGGGGAAACGCGGCGCGGAAGGCCGCAGTGAGATCGACGGTGATCGGCGGCATCCTGTCGGGTTCTCGCGGATGCTCGACTCCTCCTCCGGGAGGACTCGGCGGCAGGGCCGGGAAAGCAGAAGGGCACACAGGAGGTGTCCCTATGATGACACGACGATGCACACGGATCGCAGCCGTGCTGGGCGTGGTGTTGCTCGTCGCGGCGGTCGGCCGCGCAGGCCCGGCGCCGGGCACGCTCCGCGTCGCCTACTATCAGCGGGTGGTCTCGCTCGACGCGCACGGCGCCGCGGCGGCCGAGCGGATTTCCATCATCCTGGGGCGGCATGTCTACGATACGCTCGTGACCTGGGACCCAAAGACGAAGAAGTTCCAGCCGGCCCTCGCCACGCGCTGGCGAAGCGTCGACCCTACCACGTGGGAGTTCGAACTCCGCCGGGGCGTGACGTTCCATGACGGCGGCGAGTTCACCTCGGCGGCGGTGAAGACGTCGCTGGAGCGTGTTGTTACGCTGCGCGGGCCGCTGACGCCGCTCTTCGCCGCGGTCACGTCGGTGGAGACACCCGATCCGTACCGCGTCGTCATCAAGACCCAGGGCCCAATGGGCACGCTGCTGTCCAACCTGACCATGTTGTTCATCGTGCCGGCCGGGACCCCACCGACGCCGGCCTTCGCCGACAAACCCATCGGCACCGGGCCGTTCAAGTTCGTGGAGGTGGTGCGAGATGCCCGGGTGGTCCTCG
Organism: uncultured bacterium; assembly: GCA_967797525.1. GTDB lineage: Bacteria > Sysuimicrobiota > Sysuimicrobiia > Sysuimicrobiales > Humicultoraceae > JBGPNN01. The sequence continues at coordinate 1,471 of CBRGMJ010000289.1, forward strand.
AGGCCAATCCCACCTACTGGCAGCGGGGGACTCCCAAACTGCAGCGTCTGATCTTCGTCGACATCCCGGAACTGTCCGGCCGCGTCACCGCGTTGGAAACCGGCGAGATCGACATCACGATGGGGCTGCCACCCGAAGAGATCAAGCGTCTCAAAGGGAACACGCAGATGAAGATCGACACCGGGCCGACGTACTTCACACGTTTCCTGTGGATCAATCCGACGCACAAGCCGTTTGACGACGTCAAGGTGCGCAAAGCATTGCAGCACGCGCTCAACCTCAGCGCCGTTACCAGCTCGCTGCTGGCCGGCATCGCGATTCCGGCCAAAGGTCCGATCGGGAGCAACGTCGTGTGCGCCGCCGACCAGAAACCGTACGGCTACAACACGACCCTGGCCCGCCAATTGCTCACCGAAGCCGGCTTCGCGCGAGGGTTCGACACGGTCATGAAGTGGAACGACGCCAATCCGAAGGAGCGGGAGGTGGCCGATGCCATCGTCGGGCAGCTCGCGCTGGTCGGCATTCGAGTGCAAAACGTGCTCCAGCCGCGGGCGCTGTGGCTAGACGATCTACTCAAATTGTATTGGGATCTCAACCTGCTCGGCACCGGCGCGGTGACCGGCGATGCCGACTTCACGCTCGGCCGCCTCTATCACTCACGGGCCAATCGCACCGGGTGGAAGCACGCCGAAACCGATCAACTGCTCGAACAGGCCGCGGCCACGGTCGATCAGACGAAGCGCTGCGATCTCTACAAACGGGTCCAGGAGATCCTGTGGCAAGAAGGGCCGGCGGTGTTCCTCTTCGAGTCGCGTGAATCGTACGGCTATCGCACGCGCGTGCAGAACTTCACGCTGCCGTCGAGTGAGATCTTCTCGCTGACCGAGGTGTCGGTCGCGCCCTGACCGGCTATCTGCTGCGCCGCGTTCTCGCCGCCCTGCTCGTCATCTGGGGCGTGCTGACGGTCATCTTCACGGTGGTCCGTGTCATTCCGGGTGATCCCGCGCAGGTGCTGCTGGGCACGTTCGCCACCGCCGAGATGGTCGCCGAGCAGCGCGCCAAAATGGGCCTCGACCGTCCGCTGCTCGTGCAGTACGGCCTCTTCCTGCGCCAGGCGGCGCTGGGTGATTGGGGCCGGTCGTATCACGAAGGCCACCCCGCGTTTGGGCTCGTGCTGGAGCGGATGCCCGCCACGCTGGAACTTGCGATTGCCGGCATCGCAGTGACCATCCTGCTAAGCGGGGCGCTGGGGACGCTGGCGGCGCGCTGGGTCCAGTCGCCGGCCGACCGGCTGATCGGCGCGTTCTCGCTGCTGGGACAGGCTATCCCAAACTTCTGGCTGGGTCTGGTGCTGGTGATTGTGTTCGCGCGTAACCTGCACTGGTTGCCGTCGTTTGGCCGCGGCACCCTGGCCCACCTGGTCCTCCCGACCGTCACGCTCTCAGTGCAGTTGATCGGCGTCATGACGCGGCTGGTGCGCGCCGGCATCCTGGAAGTCATGCACCAGGACTACGTGCGGACCGCGCGGGCCAAAGGGATCACCGAACACGCCGTGCTCACCCGCCACGTCTACCGCAACATGCTGATCCCGGTGGTGACCGTGCTCGGCCTCCAGCTGGGCGCTCTGCTCGGTGGGGTGGTTGTCATCGAGACCGTGTTTGCCTGGCCTGGGCTGGGTCGGCTCATCGTCACGTCGATCAACAACCGCGACTACCCCGTGGTGCAAGCGTCGGTCACATTCGTGGCCATGATCTTCGTGTTCCTCAACCTGAGCGTCGACGTGATCTATGGATATCTGGATCCGCGGATCCGCTATGCGTGAGATCATCTCGTCGCGCAAAGGCCGGTGGGTGCTCGCCAGCGGGGTC
>CBRGMJ010000290.1:0-3335 GCA_967797525.1 uncultured bacterium
CCGCAGCCGCGCCTGCATCCGCCGGCGCGCCTCAGCATCGCCAAGCAGCGCGAGAACGGCCTTGCTCATGTTCTCTGACGTCGCCTGCGCCTGCAACAGTTCCGGAACGACCGTCTGCCCGGCCAGGATGTTTGGGATCGACGCCCATCGTGTGCTGACCGCAAGGTGCGCGATCACATATGACGACCACGAGCCGCGGTATGCCACCACCATCGGCACGCCAAGGACCATGGCCTCGACCGTCGCCGTCCCCGATGCCATCAGCAGCACGGTGCTCGCCGCCATCACGTCGCGGGCGCCGTCGACAATCGTCACCGGCACGCCGGACGAGGCGACCGCGGCCGTCACGGCCTCACGGTAGATCGGCGACGCCAGCGCGAGCAAGAAGGTCGCGCGGGGTTCGACCCGCCGGATCAGCCGCGCGGCGCTGAGCATGCGGTTCATGAGGAGGTGCAACTCCTGCTGGCGGCTCCCAGGCAACAGGCCGACAACGGGTGTGGCCGGCGCGATCCCCAGGCGCGCACGGACGACGTCAGACGGCTCGGCCGACGCCACGAGATCGACTGCCGGGTGCCCGACAAAGATGACGTCGGCACCGGCTCGACGGTACGCCTCGGCCTCGAATGGGAAGATGGCCAGCAGGCGGGCACCCAGCGCTGCCACGCGCTCGCCGCGCCGGCCGCGCCGCACCGCGACCATCGGCGGCACATAGTAGACGGGGCGCATCCGGCCGCGCACACGTTTCAACACTTCGAGGTTGAATCCCGGAAAGTCGATCGGCACCAACAGATCGGGGGGATCCGCCAGCAGGCGCGTGGTGATCGCGGCCAGGCGTCGGAGGAACATCGGGACGTGACGAGCCACCTCGATCCACCCCATGACGCCCCACGCCGTACTGTCCTCAATAACGCGGACGCCGGACGCGGCCATGCGCCGTCCACCGATCCCTTCGAGGCGGATGCTCGGGTCCAGCGCGCGGATCTCGCGCGCCAGATCACCGCCGTGTACGTCGCCAGACACCTCGCCCGCCAGCATGAAGATTCTGGGAGCGGTCTCATCGCTGGACATCGACCGCCTCCCCCAACGGCGGCGTATCGGCGGCAACGATGACCATCCCCGCTGCGTTAGCCTCACGGACGACGCGTTCTTGGTCGACGATGAGGGTGCGCCGGCCGTCGATCCCAAGCGCCCGCGCGCCGATCGCTCGCATGGACGCGATGGTCTCCGGCCCAATCGCCGGGATGTCGAAGCGCGGATCCTGCAGACGCCGGCTCACCTTGATGACCACCACGCCGGGGGCCATCGCGCCGCCGCGTCTGATGGTCGCGTCGGTCCCCTCAGCCGCCTCGACGGCCAGAATCAGCCCGCCGCACACCACCACAGTCTGGCCGACGTCCAGATCGGCCATTGAGCGCGCGATCTTCGACCCGAAGCTGATATCGGCCGCCTCCTCGCGGGATGGGGCGCGGGCGGTCAACACGCCCACGGGCGCGAGCAGGTGGCCGACGAACCGGGTTTGCTCGATGAGCACGATCCCCAGGCTTCGCAGCACGGCCGTCAGCCGCTCGAATGCCTGCGCATCACGGCGGTCTTCCACGCCGGCGAGCGCGGCGTCGTGCAGCGCGTCGCCCTCGGCGAGCAGATTGGCCCGCTGAAAGCGCCCCGCGACCACCACTTCATGGACACCGTGCGCTCGCATCGTCCCGACGGCCTCACCCAGGGCCCCGGGCGCGCACTGGCGGTAGTGGTCGGCAATGGTCGCCAGACTCCCCGCGCCCCCGGCGACCTGAACGCACACCAGTTCATGGCCGCGCGTCTTGATCTCCAACGCGACCAGTTCCGGAAACGTCCCGGTGCCGGCCAGCAGGCCTACCCGCTGATTGACTCTTCCTGCCATCGCACGATCCCCCGCCCGCGATCTCGGGCCGAGCGGATAAACTCAGTGAACTCGCGGACCCGCGAGTTCTTGTCGGCCTCCTCTTCGAGGGCCTCTAGTGCCCGAGCCATTGACAGACCGGTCTGGAAATACATGCGAAACGCACGGCGCAGGACCAGACGATCGGCCATCGGCACGCCGTGACGCTGCAGCCCCACGGTATTCAATCCTCTGGCTCGGGCGCGGAGTCCCGCCACCAGAACGAATGGAGGAATATCCTGGGCCACACCTGTCGCGCCGGCGACCATCACCAAGCGTCCGATGTGGACGAACTGGTGGACACCGGCCAACCCACCCAAATACGCCTGGGGGCCGATGTGTGCCCATCCGCCGATCTGAACGCCGCTGACAATGGTGACACCGTCACCTACCACGCAGTTGTGGCTTACTTTCGCAAACGACATGAGGTAGATCCCGCTGCCGATGCGGGTTTCCAGTCCTTCGCCGGTCGCACGGTCCACGCTTGCAAACGCGCTGAAGATGTTCGAGTCGCCGATCACGGTGCGGGTCCGCTCGCCCCTGTACGAGCGATCTTGAGGTCGCCCGCCGATCACGACGTGCGGCTCGATCTGGTTGTTGTGCCCCAGCGTGACATCATCGTGGATCACGCTGTGGGCCCCCACCGCGGTGCCGGCCCCGATCACGGTGTTCGCGCCCACAACCGCGTAGGGTCCGATGTCCACACCATGCTCGAGGCGAACGCTGTCGTGCACGATCGCCGTCGGGTGGATCATCGGTGGCCGCGTCATGCCGGCCCGTTCAGACATCGCCGACCTCCGGGCCCGGCGCCGTCTTGTCCGATCGCTCAATGAATTGAAACGACAGCAGCGCTTCGGCCGCCAACTCATCCTCCACGTGCGCCTGCGCCCGTATCTTCATCAGGCCAAGACGCCATCGCACGGTCTCGACGCGAATCATCAGGCGGTCGCCTGGAATGACCAGGCGGCGAAACCGTGCCTCGTCGACGCCTACCAGGTATGCCAGCCGACCGCGCAACTCCCGATCTGCGTACGCCAGGCAGGCGGCGACCTGCGACATGGCCTCGATGATGAGCACCCCCGGCATCACCGGATGTCCGGGAAAGTGTCCGGTGAAAAACTCCTCGTTGATCGTCACGTTCTTGAAACCCGTTGCCGTCCGCCGCGCCTCCAAGCTGACGATGCGGTCGACCAGCAGGAATGGGTAACGGTGGCGCAGGTGCCGCATGATGTCCTCGATGTCCCATGAGGAGCGAAGACCACCGCCGGCCGTCAGATCGTCGTGATCAGACACGTGTGGGATGTCCCAGAAACCGCGCGATCTCGCGGGCCAACGCGACGTGGAGCCCATGCCCGGACCGCACCGCGACGACGTGCGCCCGGAGGGGCCGACCCAGCAACGCGAGGTCACCGACGGCGTC
>CBRGMJ010000291.1:0-3331 GCA_967797525.1 uncultured bacterium
GCCGTCGCGGATCATGGGCTCGGGATGGGAGCTGAACCCCGAGTACGTCGACCAGGATATCTGCTCGAACGACCCCGCCACGATCGCGGAGCTCGGGCTCGAACGGCTGCGGATTGGCGATGTGATCGCCATCAGCGACGCGGATCATTCGACGGGCCGCGCCTACCGCAAGGGCGGGGTGACCATCGGCGTGATCCCCCACGGCAACTCGTGGATGCTGGGCCACGGACCGGGGTGTGTGACGGTGCTGTCGTGTCAGACGCCACAGCTGCAACCCGTCGTCGATCCCGGCGCAAACGTCGCGCGCTACATGGGCTGCGGGGCCTTCGCGCCCGCCTGAGGGGACCAAGCGATGGTGACCACGAACGCCGATCGTTTGATCGCGATCTCCGTGGCGGGCGACATCGTCGCACCGCGGATGCCGGGGCTCCCGGCGATGCCCCATGTCATCTCTAAGACGGGGCAACCGATCATCGTGCCGCCGTTGGGCGGCATCGTCTACAACGTCCGCGTGGGCGATGCGGCCTTTGGCTGGGTGGCCGAGAACGTGCACCCGGGTGTCTCGATCAAGAACCGCGAAGACGGCGCGCACGTGGCCCTGCACACGCTGGCCTGCGTCGGGAACGACGTCATCGTCATGTCGGGGGATGCCAAGGGAGCGCGCGGCACCGTGACCGGCAAGAGCGGGCGGTGGTCCGAACACGTCATCGTCCACTTCCCGGCCGGCGCCCTCGAGCGACTGGCGATCGGGGATCGCCTCGTCGTGAAGGCGATGGGTGTCGGTCTGGCCTTCGCGACCGCCCCGCAGGTGATAGCGAAGAACCTTTCCCCACGTCTGATGGACGCCTGGGGGATCGAGCAGCGGGGCGAGACGCTCGACGCGCCGGTTGTGGCCGTGGTGCCGCCCGAACTGATGGGCGCCGGGAGCGGGCTGTCCAGCGACGGCGGCGTGCTCGATATTCAAACGGGCGACGCGGCGTTGCTCAAAGCGCGGGGGCTGGCGGATCTGCGGTTGGGCGATCTCGTGGCCTTCCAGGATTGTGACGCGACGTTCAACTCCGGATACCACAAGGGTGCCGTGAGCGTCGGCGTGGTCTGCCAGGGCGACTCGTACCGGGCGGGATTCGGTCCCGGCGTGACGATCCTGCTCGCGTCGCGGGAAGGCGCCATCCGTCCCATTGTCCGTCCGGGCGTCAATATCGCGGCATTGCTGCAGCTCTCATGAGCGCGTCACTGAGGAGGCCGAGGGTGCGTGTCCCGAGGCCGGGTGGAGCACATCTCGTGTTGTTAGATGGTGGGTCCGGGGTGCGCGCGTGATCGCCGACCTCGTCATCCGAGGAGGCACGCTGGTGACCGGCGATGGCGAGCGCCGCGGGGCGCTGGCGATCAGCGGCGGGCGCATTGCCGCCGTCGACCGCGACGACGCAATGCCCGAGGCCCGCGACACCATCGACGCGTCGGGCCGGCACGTCCTCCCCGGAGTCATCGACACGCACGTGCACCTACGCGATCCGGGCAAGGTCGAGCGTGAGGACTGGCTGACCGGCACGCAGGCCGCGGCGGCGGGCGGTATTACGACCATCCTCGAGATGCCCCTGGCGATCCCGCCGGTGCATTCGGCGGCAATCTTGAAAGAGCGCGCGGCGCACGTCGGGCCGCGGTCGATCGTCGACTTCGCCCTCTACGCGGGCGCCAACGGTGACATCCTTGACGAGATCGAGCCGATGGCGGCGGCGGGCGCCATCGCGTTCAAGACCTTCCGGACCCGCCCACCCAAGGGGCGCGAGCCGGAGTTCGTCGGGATCACCTGCCCCGATGCCGGGCAGATGCTGCTGGCGATGGAACGGACGGCGCGCACGGGTCTGCTGCACGTGGTCCATGCCGAGGACCAGCAGATCCTTGACGTGACGGAGGCGCAGGCGCGCGCCACCGGCCGGCACGACGGCAAGGTGCACGCGCTCTCGCGTCCCGAGATCGTGGAGACGGCATCGGTGGCGCAGTGTGTGGCGCTCGCCGAAGCCACCGGCGCCAGGCTCCAGATCGCCCACATGAGCGCGGCCGCGGCGCTGGATCTGGTGGCCCGCGCCAAGGCCGACGGGCTGAAGGTGACGGCGGAGACCTGTCCCCACTACCTCTTGTTCACCGACGAGGCGCTCGCCCGATGGGGCCCCTACGCGAAATGCAACCCGCCGCTGCGCCCGCTGGAATCGCAGCAGCGGTTATGGGAGGCCGTGCGGTCGGGGATCATCGATGTTATCGGGACCGACCATTCGCCCTACACAGCCAACGAGAAGGCCGACTACGTGGACAACATCTGGGACGCGCGGGCCGGGGTTCCCGCGCTGGAAGAGTTCGTCCCGCTCATGCTCACTGCGGCGTCGCGCGGGCATCTCGGTCTCCCGCTGATGACGCGCCTGATGAGCGAGAACCCGGCGCGCCTCTTTGGGCTGTGGCCGCGCAAAGGGGCGCTCGCGGTCGGAAGCGACGCCGACGTCGTGGTCTGCGACACCCGCGTGGAGCACGTCCACGACCACCGTACCTTATACACCAAATCGCGCGACACGGCGCTCATGTATGACGGCATGCGCATGCAGGGCGCTCCGGTCATGACCATCGTGAGAGGGAAGATCGTCATGCGCGACGGCCGGGTGACTGGTGAGGCTGGGTGGGGACACTGGGTGCGGCCGACGTAACGGCCGGACCGAACGATCGATCGGGAGGACATCATGATCAAGGGCATCAAGCACATCGCGATCGCCGTCCGAGATGTCGACGCGGCGCTCCGCCGGTACCAGGCCGTCCTCGGGGTGTCCGAGGTGAAGCGGCACTCGTTTGACAAGGCGCGAAGCCACGAGGCGCACTTCATGCTGGGCGACGTGCAGATTCAGTTGTGCCAGTCGTGGGACGCGGACGGCCGCTTCGCCCGCTACCTGACCGGCCACGGCGAGGAAGGCGTCCACCACGTCTGCTACACGGTGGACAATATCGAGCGGTCCCTGGCCGATGCGACCGAGAAAGGCGCGACGCTCAAGCCCTGCGCGGCGTGCAAGATCACCGGCCCGCACAAACACTCGGAAGGCTGGGTCGCGTTTCTCGAGGACAAGCTCACAGGGATGGAGACCGAGTTCATGCAGGTCTACAAAGCCGGCGAAGGTCCGGACGCGGGCCCGCGAACCGTCTAGCGCTCAGCGACCACTAAGCATCCAGACCAGGGATAGGCCGCTCAGCAGCACGAACCCGCCCGCGCCTGAAATGCCGAACACCGCCCATCCCTCCGACAGGTCGACGCCCACTGCTCGCGTGATGGCCGAGCCAAGACCCCATCCGATAG
>CBRGMJ010000292.1:0-3327 GCA_967797525.1 uncultured bacterium
GAGGCGCTCACCCGTCTCCAGCTGACGCTCCAGCGCCTGCTTGAGTTGGGCCTGGGTCACGAGACCCGCTTCGATCAGGATCTGTCCAAGCCGGATGCGCTGGCGGGGCCGGCCCGGTCTGCGAACCTCGACCGGCCCCGGCTGACTCGGCTTGGCGACCTCAATCGTAAACGTCCGGTGGGCAGCCTGCCCGAAGCGATCCCGGACGGTAATGCGCAGTTCAAGCATTTCAGGCGGCGCGCCAGATGAACACGTTGGGCTGATCTGTCGGCTCGATGACGCCCTCGCTCGCGACGACTTCGTAGGTCAGCGCTTCGTCTTCCGGATCGTGTGCGCGGATCGTCAGCCGTGTGGAACCACCAGCCGGGACCATGGGCGGATCGAAGACGACTTCATGGATCACCGGAGGCTCATCGACGAGCCCGGCCGTGTCATACACGGTGACATTGCCCATCGCATCACGGACCTTGATATGCAGGTGAATCCTCTTTGCCATTCGGCTCACTCCTTCGCGTCGCGGTGGCGGAAAAGCCTCCAGCGGGGATGGGATGCACCATGTATATGCCGAATTGGGGCAGAGTTTAGTCCTCTTCTAGAGAAGTCTTCAGGGCATTGTCAAGCGGCCGCTCGATGGACGTTTGCGGAAGTACCGGAGGGCGAAGCGGTCGCACGCCGTCTCGGCCGAGCCCTTCTTGCCGAGGACTTCGTGGAGGTAGTAGTGGTAGAACTCGTGGCAATAAAGGAAGCGAATGACTTCGGTCTTGGTGCGGAACACAATGTCCCGGTGGAACCAGCGGAACGCAAACCGGTCGCCACGCGCCGCGCGTGACTTGATGCGTTGCGCGCGGTAGGGGATGCGCTGTCTGAAGGGCCGGAACGGTTCGGGAACTTGTACGGTGAGCGCGCGCGCTTCATAGTCACACAGGGCCTGAAGGTGCGGACCAGTGCGGTACCGCAACGGTTTGACGTCCAAGCGATATCCCTTGGCAGGCGGGAGATCGGCCAGTATCCTTCGGAGGCGTGCAGGCGAGAAGTCTGCCAGGCGGGATTGGATGGGCATGGATCCCCTCAAGGTCAGGTCTGCACCGAGGCCAGGCAGGCCTCAACCGCCGCGCACGCTCGGCGGAGGGCGCTTGTCACTTCGCTACGCGCCCGGATCAGATCCACCAACAGGAACTTCTCGTCATCGCTCCCTTTCGACAAGGCGGCCAACTGGCGCACAGGCTGGAGTTTCGGCAGGAACGGCACCTCGAGGGCGGGGTCGTGCGCGTGGCGGCCTGCCCGAGTGTAGGTCACCGGTATCAGGATGCGCCCCAGCTGCCGCAGGCACTCATTGATGTTCGGCGCGCGCACGCCGGCCGTGCGGGCCGCATCGCTGAGCCGCCCGCACAAGGATTCGAGCCGAACCGCTTCGCTGATGGTCGGCGTCAGGTCGAAGCGCCCGCCGTCCGCCTGCGCGAGCGCCTCGAGATTCTGCCGGATGTCGGCGGAGCTTGCCGCATAGTCGAGCGGCAGCACGTCCTCGGTCGTCAATCGCCCGACCACGTCTGCGAAGATCCTGGCGTCTCTGGTCAGCCGGATGGGATCGATCTTATCCAACGTGTCGTGGGGGGTGTGCCACCACCATCCGGTGCCGCCGTCTGCCTGTTTTGAGACCACGCCGAGAATGCACGGGATGCCGACGCCATGAAACGACTGGTCCGAATTCCGGCCGACGCGGTGCGCGTCCATCGGCGCCTGCGCGACACGGCGCGTCGCGTCGATCGCCAACGCCGCCGTCTCGGGCATCGAGTTCGTGCCAAACTGATCCGCGCCGACGCCGCCCAACGCATCCGTGTTGACGTGCGCCACGCACCGCTCCTCCAGTTCTACGAAGAAGGTGTCGGCGTACCACGCCGACGACGAGTATCGGCCGTGCGAGTGTCCCGACCACATGACGACGCGGAGGCCACGGCGCAGCGCCGCTCGGTGCTGCGCCATCAGCCGCGCGACCTCCAGCATCGCCGCGTTCGCGCTGCCGTTGTCCATCGCGCCGAGATACCAGGAATCCAGGTGACCGGAGAGGAGCACAAACGTCTGCTCGGCGGCAGGATGCCCAGGCCGCAGATCCGCCTGTACGATCGGCGTTGTCGTCCACCCGGTCTGTACGTCGGCGGTCGCCCGAATCTCGACCCGCGTCTGGCGACAGAGATCTCGAAGCGACTCGCCGTCGGCTTTGTCCACCGAAATGAGATGCACCGTGGGCAGCGTCCCGACCGTACCGGCAGACGGGTTGCCCCACACGGGTGAGCAGCACATCTCGTGCGCGACGCGGCCGCTGATGCAGACGAGACCCAGGGCGCCGGCGTTGGTCGCGTTGACGGCGTGTTGCGGAGTCGCCCGCCCTTCGACGAGCGCAAACTTGCCCGCCGCACCGCTGCGGGCGTAGTCGTCGAGTTCGCCGCGCCCGGCGTAAACCAGTTCGGCACTCACACCTTGCGGGCCGGTGGGTCTGCCCATGGAGTGTGTAATACTGCGGATGTCGCGGGTCTGCGGCGCCGTGATGCGCAGCGAGCTCTTCCCCGGCAGGCTGATGTAGGCGTCGTGTTGCAGGATGCGGACGTCGTACCCCATACTCCGCAGCTCTCCGGCCGCGTACTCGGCGGCGGCGCGCTCCTCCGCGCTGCCGGAGAGCCTGGTCCACTGCGCGATGGTCCGGGTGAACTCCATCAGCTTGTCCTGCGAGATCTCGTTCAGATCGATCACACGTCACCTCCGGGCGTGGGTGTTCGGGCTGCGGGCCTACGCGGCTTCCACGGCAGGCAAAGTCGCTCCTGTCAGAGAACGCTAGCGCGAGATGGTCATCAGGCAACTGGCCTATGGCGCCATATTCGCGGCGTCATATGTCGTCCTCGGGCAATTCGTCAGTCACATCCGCAATCCGATGGTCCCTGGCGCGATCATCGCGCTGAATATGGTCGTCGTCGTCATCGCCGGTATCCTCTTTGGGCCGGTGGTCGGCGGGCTCGTCGGCGCCGCCGGCACCGCCGCAAACGGTTTTCTGACGCCGGCAGGGAACCCGTTCGAACGCGCGGCGATCATCCCCCACACCGTGGTCGTGCTCTTTGCCGTTCCGTTGCTACGGTCGCTCAAGGAGCAGCCCCCTCCTGACGCGCGGGTCCTTTCTTCCTAACTGCTCGGCCCTCCCCACGATGAGTCTGCGCAAGCGTATTTCAATCTGGCGGCGTCGCACCCTTTGCTGCGAAAGGCAACCCTCCCCTCGGGAGGGCCCACCCGTAGGGAGGGGCGCTCTCGCCTCGGCAAGAACCTCGAGGAGACGTCGCGGTA
>CBRGMJ010000293.1:0-3312 GCA_967797525.1 uncultured bacterium
CGTCGGTGAACCGCCGCGCCTGGCGGATGGCGGCGTCGGCCGCCGCGACCACGTCATCGGGACTCATGCGCAACTTGTGCTGCATGTGGATCGGCGATGTCGCGATAAACACGTGCACCCGCGGCCGTGCGGCCGGCTTTAGCGCCTCGATGGCGGCGTCGACGTCCTTGGGGTTGGCGCGGGCCAGCGCTGCAATCGACACATCGCGGACGTCGCGGGCAACCGCCCGCACGGCATCCAGGTCCCCCTGCGATGAGATCGGGAACCCCGCCTCGATCACGTCCACCCGCAGCGCTTCGAGTTGACGCGCCAGTTCGAGCTTCTCGGTGGGCGTCATCGAGAACCCGGGTGACTGCTCACCGTCCCGAAGCGTGGTGTCAAAGATGCGAACCAGGTCGTCCATTGCCCTCTCCTTGTGGCGCTCGACCGCCGCTACGTGTTTTGCGCCCCCCGCACGAGCGTGACTTGCCCGGTGCGGGCCATCTCGCGGATGCCGTACTTGGTCAGGAGCGAGACAAAGGCATCGACTTTTTCGCCGCGCCCCGTCACCTCGAGCGTCATCGTCTTGTCGGTCAGGTCGACGATGTTCGCCCGAAACACGTTGGAAATCTCCATAATCTCGAGCCGTGTCCCTGGTGTGACGTTGACTTTGATCAACGCGAGCTCGCGGTCGACGCTGGGCGTGCTGTCAACAGCGGTTGCCCGCAGCACTTCGACCAGCTTGCGCAACTGCTTGGCAAACGACTCGGTACGATCCGGCGGGGTGTCGACCACGATCGTCATCCGCGAGATATGCGGATCCTCGGTCGGCCCCACCGAAAGGCTGTGGATATTCACGCCACGGCGGCGGATCAGCCCAGCCACGCGCACCAGCACCCCCGGCGCGTTTTGCACCAGCACCGAGATCGTGGCCGCGTGGGGCTGCTCACTCACTGATGATCATCTCGTTCACGGACTGCCCGGCCGGGATCATCGGCAGGCAGTTCTCCTCGGGGTCGGTGATCACGTCGACCACGCAGGGTTGGCCCTCGCTCTCCAGCGCCGCGCGCAGCGCCGGCTCGACCTGTTCGGGCCGCTCCACGCGGATGCCGCGGCACCCAAAGACCTCGGCCACCTTGGCGAAGTCCGGGCTGCGCATGATCGACGCCGAGTGCCGGCCGTTGTAGAAGAACGTCTGCCACTGCCGGACCATCCCCAGCGCGCCGTTGTTGAGGACGATGATTGCCATGCCCAGGTTGTGCTCGGCGGCCGTAATGAGGTCCTGCAGCGTCATGATGAACCCGCCGTCACCGACCACCGCCACGACCTGCCGGTCAGGCCGCGCAAACTTTGCGCCCATGGCCGCGGGGAACCCAAACCCCATGGCGCCTAACCCGCCGGAGGTGATAAACGAGCGCGGTTCGCGACACTGATACCACTGTGCAATCCACATCTGGTGCTGGCCCACGTCGGTGGTGACGATGGCCTTACCACCGGTCAGACGATTGAGGACATCGCACACGTAGACGTTGCTGATCCGGCCGTCCCGCTGGCGGTAGCGAAAGGGGTAACGCTCACGCCACTCATTGATCTGCTTCCACCAGGCGTCGATCTTCGGCGGCCTCGCCTGTTGGGCGAGCGCGGCCAGCACGCGCTTGGCGTCGCCGACGATCGGGATGTGTGCCGGTTTGTTCTTGCCGATCTCCGCCGGATCGATGTCGACGTGGATGAAGCGGGCCTTCGGCGCGAAGTCCTTGAGGCGGCCTGTCACCCGATCGTCGAACCGCACGCCCACCGCCAGAATGACGTCAGCATCGTTGATCGCATAGTTGGCAAATGCGCTGCCGTGCATCCCCAGCATGCCCAGGCAGAGCGGGTTCGTCTCGTCCACCGCGCCTTTCCCCATCACCGTGAGCGCCACCGGGATGCGCGTCCGCTCCATGAGCGCGGTCAGCTCAAGTGTTGCGCCGGCGCTGATGATGCCGCCGCCAGCATAGATCATCGGGCGCGCCGCACCGGCCAAGGCCTCCACTGCGAGGGCGATCTGGTTCGGGCTCCCGTCGAGTACCGGCCGGTAGCCCGGGATCGCCACCTCATCGGGAAACTCAGGCGTGCACATTTCCTGCGAGACATCGCGCGGAATGTCGACGAGCACCGGGCCAGGCCGGCCCGTGCGGGCCAGATAGAACGCCTCATGAACCGCCCGGGGGATGTCCCGCGCGTGCATCACCAGCGTGTTCCATTTGGTGATGGGCATCGTGATGCCGGTCACGTCGGCTTCCTGGAACGCGTCGTTGCCGATCACCGGCCGAGGCACCTGACCAGTGATGGCCACGACCGGCACCGAGTCCATCAGGGCGTCGGTGATCCCGGTGACCAGATTGGTCGCGCCCGGCCCGGACGTGGCGGTGCATACACCCACCTTCCCCGAGGCTCGAGCATACCCGACGGCCGCATGCGACGCGACCTGTTCGTGGCGGACGAGGATGTGCCGGATCCCCTCGGCGTCGTAGAGCGCGTCATAGATCGGCAGCGACGCGCCCCCAGGGATGCCGAAGATCATCTCGGCACCCTCACGGCGGAGCGCTTCCACCAGCGCCTGCGCACCGTTCATCTGTGTGGGCGCGGGCGTGCGCGTCGTTCGCGGGGCTGCCATCTGCCGTGCCATTGCCAATTCCCCCTCCCGGAAATCGTGCCGCGTGCCAAATCATACCCAGAAAAAACAGATGCGGGACGCATCCTAAGGACGGATGCTCCCGCGGTGCCACCTTAGTTCCCCGCCGGCGTCACGGCCGGGGGGCCCTCTGCGCCCGTATCGTGGGCAGGGCGGCGGGTCCTACACCCGAGGGGCGTTCTTCCGGGTTTCGTCCCCGCGACTCGGGGAGGAGATTCGGCAGGGGCGGAGACCGGCTCGCACCAGACCCGGCTCGCTCACTCACGCGAGCCTGCCGACATGTTCCCGTCATCGTCCGGCGCGCCTGCGCGCGCCGTGCTTTTTCGGTATGAAAAGAGCCTGAGCGATAGGTACCGGTGAGGAACCTATCCCTCAGGCTTCTCTCCTGAAGGTGTAACGGCTGTCGCCGCCTGCGCCGCTCGGACCGGCCCGACCCTTGTGAGGTCGCGGAACCCTAGGCGCACTCCCTCGGACTTGCAACGTAGCATTACACACCCGCTATGAAATTACCCGCTATCGTACCTCGATCTGACAGACGTTGTCAAGACATTTGAAGCTCTCTGTCAGTGAGCAGCGATTCTGTCACCCGATGAATTAGCAGCGATTCTGTCACCCTGGCGATATGACCAGGGAGATGATCACATTGACGCAAGAGGAAC
>CBRGMJ010000294.1:0-3306 GCA_967797525.1 uncultured bacterium
TCGGTCGTGTTCGGCATGGGCTTCGGTGCTTTTACAAGCGTTGATTGGGCCCTCGCCATCGACGTGCTGCCGTCGAAGGAGGCCGCCGCCACACAACTCGGCATCTGGGGGATCGCGGCCACGGTGCCCCAGGTCCTGGCGCCGACCGTCGGAGGACCGCTGCTCGATGTCTTCAACCGGCAGCGCGCCAACTTCGGCTACGTGGTGATCCTGGTGCTCGGTGCGGTCTGCATCGTGATCGGATCGTCGCTGGTCTGGAGGCTCCGCAAGGCCCGCTAAAGAAGGTCTTACGCGTGTCGAGTCACTTCACCGCCGTCGGCTTTCCGGTCCGCGAGATGCGGGAGTATTGGGCGCTGGCCCGGCGCGCCGCGGAGTCGGGGGAACGTCTGTATACCGAAGGCGGACGCGTCCTGGTCCGCTGGGCGCCAGGCGGAGGACCCGAGATCTGGGCGCAGACTTCGGCGGCCGGGGAGGTCATCAACGCGACCCCCTTCTTTGCCACCGACAATGCGTACCGCATCGCCGTCACGGGGTCTGGGACCTCAGAGGACGACGGGTTCGAGGGCTGGGTCGACGGCTGGCTCAATCCCACGGAGGATGACGAGCCATACTCGGGCGCCTTCCCGCTGCGGGTCGATGTCGTGAATTACGCGAAGGTGCGGGACCGGTTGTCCATCGGCGCCGTCGTGCCACTGCGGCTGGCGGTGATCCTCCACGAGGCCACGCTGTACCCCGACGCGGCGGCGTATGCCACCGTCAAGGGCGTCGTCGCCTACCGCCCGCCGGCCAAGTCGTTCACCTCATCGGTGCACTTCGGCGTGGACGAGCCGACCGAAGGCGATGCTACGGCATTGGTCACGGGCGTCGTGACCGAAGCGCGGTTGCTGACCAACAACGCGACGGGCGCCCCGTTCTGGTGGACACGCGTCGACACGGTCGACGCAACGCTGTCCCTGGTTGGCGATCGCGAAGTGCTGCCGGTCGCTCCGCGGGCCGGGCAGGTGATCGAAGGCAGTGGGTGGGTGCTGGGTGAAGTGCTACCCGAGGACTAGCGGCCGTCGATCCGCTCGTAGTCGTACAGATCCCCCGGTGAAAACCAGAGGCTGATCTCCGCGGCGGCTTCTTCCGCGGTCCCCGACGCGTGCACGAGGTTGCGCACGGGTCGCTTCTGGAGGTTGGCCACCGTGGGTGAATCGGCCGAAAGATCACCCCGGATCGTCCCGGGCGCCGCACGGAACGGTAGCGTGTCACCGACGAGCTTGCGCGTGACGGCGACGGCGTGTGTACCCTCGAGCACGAAAGCGACCACCGGCGCGGATGCCACGAACTCAATGAGCCACTGCCGCACCTGGCGGCCGATCGCCACGGGATCGTCGGTACCGGTTTCCCTGCGGACGTCGAGCCCGGCCGCTTCAAACGCTTCGCGCGTCTTGCCTCCAATCGTGCGCAGGAAGCCCTCGTCCGACGGATAGTGCCGGTCGAGTAGAGGGCGTGACGCGCGCACCATCTTCAGCCCGGCGATCCTCAGACCCGCCCGCTCGAATCGGCGGATGACCTCGCCGACGAGTCCTCGCTGTACCGCATCGGGTTTCAGAAAGACCAGCGTTCGTTCGTGTCGCGCGTCCTGCATCCGCCACCTCGTTGACTGTTCTATCCCGCCGCGACTTCTCTAGCCCTTATAATGATATTCACCCATGAGCGGTAGGCAACGATTGGCCCTCTGCACGGTAATCCTCGTCCTTGTTTTGGGAACGGCAGCATTCATAAGATACACCCAGCCGACATACGATGTCTGGATCGAGCTGCCGCCCGTCAAACTGCCGAAACCGGAGGCCCGAAAGTTTTTCTCGCCGGGTGCCGACGGCCAGGCCCCATTGCTCGTCGTGGTCGAGAACACGCCAGAGGCGCGTCCCCAGTCCGGACTGGCCGATGCCTGTCTCGTGTACGCCATGCCCACCGAGGGCCAAATTACCCGCTTCCTCGCGGGGTTCTGCGACGCGGGGCCGCCGACCATCGGACCTGTGCGCAGCGCTCGACGCTACATGCTCGAGATCGCGGGCGACCTGGGTGCGATCCTCGTCCACGCCGGCTACAGCGCCGAAGCGCTGGCGATGATTCGCGCCCAGAAGTTGCCGGTGATCAACGAGTTCTGGACGCCGGGCCCGTTCTGGCGCGACACGCAACGGCAGATGCCGCACAACCTCTACACGGGTATGAGCCGGCTGCGCACGGCCTTGGACAAGAAGCCGGTCGACGCGCGCCCGCGTGGCGTCCCCTACGCCTTCGGCAATCCCCCTGAGACAGGGACGCCGGCGACGACGATCGCGCTCGACTACGCGCCGCCCTACGCGGTGCGGTATCTCTACGATGACACACGCCGGTGGTATCTGCGCGAGCAAGACGGCCAACCGCACGTCGACGGAGATGGAAGGCCGATCGCGCCCGTGTCGATCGTGGTCATGTTCGTCCATTGGTCGCAGGTCCGTGAGCGGGGCATCGACAGCAGCAAGATCGATCTCCAGGGGACGGGCCGTCTGGCCATCCTGATGCGCGGGCGCCTGGTCGAAGGCACGTGGACGCGCTTCGCGGGTGCGCCGCTCGCCTTGCAAGACGCCGCGGGCGGCCCGCTTGTACTGCCGCGCGGCCCGGTGTGGATCGAACTGTTTCCGGCTGATCGTCCGTTCTCGGCGCACTAGAGCCCGATGGCGCACCCGTCAACGCGCGGGTCCGACCCGCCGATGTAGACGCCGCGTTCCTGATCGCACTGGATCGCCTGCGCGGCTCCACCGCTCTCCGCCTCGCCCATCGGTTTGATCCTATGACCCCGCCGGTGCAGCTCGTTGACGGTCTCCGGTGGAAACCCGTCGTCGATCCGTAGTTCGAACTCGCTCTCAATCGTGGCAGGATCGGTGCCCGGAAAACTCTGCCAGCGCGGCGCTTCGATCGCCTGTTGCAGATCCATGCCGGCGTCGACGAGACAGGTAAGGATCTGCAGGTTCCACTGCGGCTGCCCGTCGCCGCCCGGCGTCCCAAACGCCAGGAAAGGCGCGCCGTCCTTCAACGCCATGTACGGGCTCAAAGTGTGCGCGGTGCGCTTGCCCGGCGCGATGCCGTTGGGGTGCCCGGCTTCCAGCGTGAAACCGCGCCCCGCACGATTGTTGAGCATGATGCCGGTGCCCTCGACGATCTCGGCGCAGCCAAACGACGCAGACAGGCTGGTGATGTACGAGACGACGTTGCCTTCGACGTCGGCCGTGCAAAAGTACGTGGTGTCACCTGGAACTTCAGCCGGGAGCCCACCGGCAG
>CBRGMJ010000295.1:0-3304 GCA_967797525.1 uncultured bacterium
GATCGAGCGGTCGAGCGAGGACGCGACGGGGAAAGACACCATCCTTGTCGGGCAGACGGGCGGGCCGGCCTTGGAAGTCAGCGGTCTCGAGCTGGCCGTGCCGACGGGGCGCGTGCTGTTGAAGAACGTGAACGAGCGCATCGAAGCCGGCGAGAAGGTACTCATTACCGGGCCGTCGGGCAGCGGCAAGACCACGCTGTTCCGCGCGCTTGCTGGGTTGTGGCCGTTTGGCCGGGGCACCGTACGCATCCCGGCCGGCGCCAAGATCCTGTTCTTGCCCCAGAAGCCCTATCTCCCCTTGGGGTCGCTCAAAGCCGTGGTCGGTTACCCGAGCGCGCCCGACAGTGTGAGCGATGCCGCCGTGCTTGACGCCCTCGATGCGTGCCGTCTGGGGCATCTTCGGGATCGTCTCAACGAGTCGCAGAACTGGTCGCTGGCCCTGTCGGCCGGAGAGCAGCAGCGCGTGGCGTTTGCGAGGGTGCTGGTCAATCGTCCGGACTGGCTCTTTCTTGACGAGGCGACGTCCGCGCTCGATGAGGACATTGAAAGAACATTGTATCAGGTGTTGCGCGAGCGGCTCCCACACGCCACGGTGATCAGCATCGCGCACCGGCCGACCGTGGCGACTTGTCCCCAGCGCCGGCTCGATCTCGAACCCGACCGGCAGGTCATCACCGGATCGCCGATCATCGGCTGACTATTGCCCCCAGGTCTGTCGCAGGACGCGCACCCAGTTGCCGTGCGCGATCTTCTTCAGATCGTCGCGAGAGAATCCGCGGTCGGCCAGCGCCTGCATCAGCTTTGGCAGCCCGGCGGCGTCCTTGAGCTCGGCCGGCATCGTCGCGCCGTCGAAGTCCGACCCTAGCGCGACGCAGTCGACGCCCATGCGGTCAACCATGTAGCGGACGTGATCGACCATGCGCGAGATCGGCGTGTTCGCGTCCCGGACGCCGTCCTCACGCAAGAACCCGACGTGGAAGTTGAGACCGGCCACTCCCTGGCTCTTGCGCACGGCGTCCATCTGTTTGTCGGTCAGGTTGCGCGGGGTGTTTGACAGCGCCCATGCGTTCGAGTGGGTGGCGACCAACGGCGCATCGGAGATCGATGCGACGTCCCAGAACCCTTTGTCATTGAGATGCGATAGGTCGATCATGACCTTGCGCCGGTTGAGTTGCCGGACGAGCGTCTTCCCGGCGTCGGTCAACCCCTCCCCGGTGTCGGGCGAGTGGGGAAACTTGAAGGGTACGCCCTTCGCGAAGCGATTCCGCCGGCTGTGGGTGAGGCCGACCGACCGCAGCCCTGCCGCGTAGAACGTCTCGAGCGCTTGTCCATCCGGGTCGAGCGGCTCAGCGCCTTCGAAATGCATCAGGATGGCAAACGTTCCCCGATCCAGACAGTCCTGCAGTTCGGAGGCGGTGCGCACAATCGTCACGGCCCCGTTGGACGCCTGCGGGACTCGCAGCAGGCGTCCAAAGAGATCGAGCGCGGTGGACTGCGCGTAGTCGAGCGCCATCGGCTCGGGCCAAGTGCGCTCGTCGCCGTAGATGTTCAACACGCGCTCTGGCGAGAGATCGCCGGGGGCGGACGTCTCGGCCATCACCGGGTCGCGGATGTACATCGCAAAGAAGCCGCCGCCTAGACCACCCTGCCGCGAGCGGGGCAGGTCGATGTGTCCTTCCTCGGAGCGGTCGAGCAACGACCGCCCGGTCTTGATCATGCTGAGGATCGTGTCATTGTGCCCGTCGAAGATCGGCGGGAACGCCGGCGCGGCTGGCGACATGTGCGGCTCTCCTTCGGACTGTTCGTGTCCTAGGCCCACTGCGGGAAAAACGTCTTCCAATTTTCGTAGATGATCCGGTCCTGCACCTCTTTGGAAATCTTGGGCAGGTTCGTACCCTCGACCGGGGCGTTCACGTTGCGCAGGCCGTTGATGACGTTGGTGATCGTCCCCGATGGGAAGTCCGACGCGAGGAGGATCTTATGGTCGACGCCGTACTCCATCGCGGTCGCCATCGCCTGCCAGTAGCGCCACGGTCGATAGTGTACCGCGCTAATGTCCGTATAGACGTTGGGGCACTTGCGGATCAGGACGACCACGTCTTCCTCCCACGGGTGACCCAAATGGGCAATGATCATCTTCAGGTCGGGAAATTCCATGGCGATGTCTTCCAGTTGCAGCGGTTTGGCCCAGTTCAACTTCGCCCGGCTCGGGAACGTCGTTCCCTGGTGCCACATGATCGGCAGACCCAGGTCCTGGGCCTTCTTGAACAGCGGCCAGTGCTTCCGATCCTGAGGGTCGAAGTGCTGGTACGTTGGTCCCAGTTTCAGCCCGCGCAGCCCGAGATACTTGACCGCGTGCTCGAGCTGCTCGACGCAGTCACGCTCGTTGGGATCGACGGACGCCCACCCCTCGAGCTTTTCAGGGTGCTGGCGGACGTAGTCCGCGATCAATTCATTCGGCACCCAGATGCCGGTCGCCTTGGCCTGGAGGCCGAAGACCACCACCTTCTCGGCGGGTTCCGAGACCTTCCAGTGGATCTCGGGCGTCGAGTCGTATGAGTGTAGGTCGAGCCGGCCCGTATAGGCCTGTCCGCCAGAATACTTCAACTTGATCAGTTTCGACGCGAGGGCTTCCTGCGCGTACTGCTCGGTCACGTGGTCCGGATACCACATGAGGTGCGTGTGGCAGTCGACGATCACCGATCGTCCTCCTGTGACAGCGCCGCATCTGTCGATGCGGCGCTCACGTCCTCAGCAACTCCAGATCGATCAATATCCGGCGCAATTCCTCTCGGTCCTCAGATGCGATCGGCACCAACGGCAGTCGAACTGTCCCCCCCGGCAGCCCCAGCAGGTTCATCGCCTCTTTGACGACCGGAATCGGATAGCCCGGATGCCGCGCCCGCATCAGCGCGAGCGGCCTGACCTTTCGTGCAATCAAGTCTTGCAGTTCGTCGGCCCGGCCGGCCGCCCCGGCAGTCCACACGGCGAGCGTGATCCGCGCAGCGAAGTTGACGATGCCCGAGGTGAACGCCTGCGCCCCGGCGGCGAAGTATGCTGGGGCGTGCATCTCCGCCATGCCGTTGATCCACACCAGGCGCGGGCCCAGTGCGCGTTTCATCTCAGTGAACGCGGCCAGGTCGCCATGCTCGTCCTTCAGCGCAACGACCTGGTCGATCTCGGCGAGACGCCGGACCAACGCCGGCGTCACCGGTGATCCCTTCGTGCTGTAGATCAACATCCCCAAACCTGTTGCACGCGCCAGCGTCTCGTAGTGACGCACGAGACCATCGTCCGGCGCCTC
>CBRGMJ010000296.1:0-3303 GCA_967797525.1 uncultured bacterium
CTTCCTGCTCGACAACACCGGCTTCATGTGGGACACGCCGCGCCCTGGGGCCGAGCGGATGATGACGATGCACGCCCGGCTGGTGACGCTCAACCGCGAAGACCCCGCGGCGCTCAAACCGCTCTGGGGCAAACGCATCTTCGTCATGTGCGCCCTTCAGGGCGTCGAGGGTACCAACGACATGCAGCGCTGCTGGCACGGCGTCATGAGCGACGCAGGCGAGTGGCTCCACCTGAACCGCTTCTTCGGCCGAGACGATGCGCCCGGGGAAGTGGCCGCCGTCGATCGTCTGATGCGGGACATCCGTCCTGGCCTGACGTGCGATCTTCACGAGGGCAACGGCAAGGGCTTCTGGATGCCAATGCGGCGCCCCGCGATCAACCCCGAGCGCGTCTTCGAGATGACCAGGGCGTTCTTTGACTATGTCCGGTCGAAGGGCTACCCGATTACGACGTATGAAGAGTGGGCGGCGACCGACGGCAACGTCGGCAAGAACTACGCGTCAACCTGGATGCGGCCCGAGCCGCGTCTGCCGGGCCTGTTCTGGGCCGACGGCATCGCGCGGGCCGAAGGCTACAACCTGCTCGACTACAGCCCGCTCTTCGGTACATCGTACGGCACCGAAGGCCCGTTGGAGCGGCCGCTCTACACCAGAGTAGACGGCATCACCAACGGCATTCTTACCGCGATCTCAGTGTGGGAGCAAACGCAAGGCTAGTGACCGTCGCGGGCCGTCCCTGAGCGGGAGGCGAGATCGACCAGACCATCCTGCCGTCCATAGACCGGCGTCAGCCAGTCATGATACGCCGGCTTCTCCCCGCGGACAACGGCGAAGTAGCAGTCCTGGATTGCCTTCGTCAACGGTCCCGGATGCGTTCCGTCACCCAGCGCGAGCCGGTCGACTGACAAGAGGGGCGTGATCTCCCAACCACTCCCGCAGAGAAAAGCCTCGTCGGCCCCATAGAGCTCCGTCCGATCGATGTCGCGCTCGACGGGCTCGCGCCCCAGCTCTTTGCGAAACAGCTCGAGGAGCGTGGCCCGCGTCACCGACTCAAGAATATCGGCGGTCACCGGCGGGGTGATGGGCACACCCCGGCGCACCACAAAGCAGCACGCGCCCGGCGCCTCGGCCAGCTTGCCCCGAGAGTTCATCAGCAACGCGCCACCGTAGCCGTTCATCTTCGCCTCGAGGGTCGCGAGCCGTCCATTCTGATAGTTGGCCGAACACTTGATGCGCGGCGGCATGCTCCCGTCGGCGATGCGGATCCAGGACGAGACGCAGGCGGCGATCCCCGCCTTGTTGCTCTCGTAACGCGTGCGCGCACCCACCGCCAGCCCCACGGGACCTGTCGCATCCATGCCGGCGTCGGCCTCAACATAGGCCGTTTGGCGGACATGGACGTCTTCGCGATAATCGTTTTTGCGGAGTGTATCGAGGATCGAGGCCGCGAGTTGCTCGCGTGTAAACGTGTGCTCCATCCGCATCATGCGGAGCGACTGGTAGAGCCGGTCGATGTGCTCGCCGAGGCGAAAGACGTACAGCTCTCGCTGCCGCTCGTTCCAGTATGCCCTCAGTCCTTCGAACACCGAGGTCCCGTACTTGACCGCCGCGGAATGGGCGGGAATGAGGGCCTCGGCCTCTGGAACCAGTTTGCCATTCAAGTACAGGTAGCGTGCGGTCGACATGTGTCCTCCTACAGTGCTACTGCCGGGTCACCGGCCGACGAACGCCTCGATGATCGCGGCGAATGATGCCGCGTCCAGGCTCGCGCCACCAACAAGCGCACCGTCGATGTTCTTCTGGCTCGCGAACTCTCCGATGCTCTGCGGCGTGACGCTGCCTCCGTAGAGGATGCGGACGCTGTCGGCCCGATCGCCAAACCACTCGCGCAGCCATGTCCGCAGGAGCCCAGCGATGCGCTCGGCCTCCGCGCCCGTCGCCGGGCGGCCGGTGCCGACGGCCCAGACCGGCTCGTAGGCGATCACCAACTGCGCCGCCTGCTCGGCTGTGACGTCCAAGGTGCCGAGCCGGGCCATGGTTTGGAGGATGCGTTCGGTGCGCCCCTCGTCTCGCTCTTCCACCGTCTCGCCCACACACAGGATCGGGATCAGTTCGTTGGCCAATGCCGCGGCCACCTTCCTCCGGACGGCGTCGTCATCTTCGCCAAGCTTGCGGCGCCGCTCGGAGTGACCCACGATGACATACGTGCAGCCGAGATCCCACAACATCGGGGCGGCGATCTCGCCTGTAAACGCGCCGCGCGACTCCCAGAACAGGTTTTGAGCGCCGAGTTCGATCGGCGAACCTGAAATCGCGCGGCCTACGTCGGCCAGCGCGGTGAACGGCGGGCTGACGACGACGTCGACACCGCTGGAATTGGCCAGGCGGCCCTTCAGATCGTTCACGAGCGCGAGGGCCTCGCGAACGGTCAGGTTCATCTTCCAGTTCCCGACGACCAGCGGTGTACGCATACCCGCTCCAGGGTCAGACGTCTTGTAGGACGGCGATGCCCGGCAGTTCACGGCCCTCCAGGAACTCCAGCGACGCACCCCCGCCAGTGGAGAGATGCGTCATCCGGTCGGCCAGACCAAACTCTTCGACTGCGGCCGCGGTGTCGCCTCCACCGACGACGGTGACCGCCCCCGACGCTGCCATGGCTTCGGCGACGGCGCGCGTACCGCCTGCGAACGGCGCGATCTCGAACACGCCCATCGGGCCATTCCACAGCACGGTGCCCGCGCCCTTGATGATCTCCGCAAAGCGTGCGGACGTCTTTGGGCCGATGTCCACGCCGGCCCACCCTGCTGGGATCGTGCCGGCATCGACGACTTTGTGCTCGGCCGCGGTGGTCACCGCGGTGGCCGCCACCACGTCGACCGGCAGGTGGAACCCGACGCCTCGACGGGCGGCATCATCGAGGAGCTCCTTGGCCAGCTCGAGCCGGTCCGCCTCACACAGCGAGGCGCCGATCTCGCGCCCCTGCGCCTTGAGAAACGTGTAGGCCATGCCGCCGCCGATCAACAGCGCGTTGGCTCGGGTCAACAGATTTCGGATGACGCCGATCTTGTCCGACACCTTCTTCCCGCCCAGGATCGCGACAAACGGGCGGCGCGGCGCGGCGAGTGCCTCGCCCAGGTGCTTCAGCTCCTTTTCCACGAGAAAGCCGGCCACGGCCGGCAGATAGGCCGCGACACCGGCCGTCGAGGCGTGGGCGCGGTGCGCCGTGCCGAACGCATCGTTGACGTAGAGGTCGGCGAGACGCGCCAGGGCCTTGGCAAACTCAGGGTCATTCGCCTCCTCCT
>CBRGMJ010000297.1:0-3303 GCA_967797525.1 uncultured bacterium
TCCTCATTCAACAACACGTGATATGCTCAACCTCGGGATATTCGCGCTTATGCCGTGACCCTGTCCCCGACCACGGCGCGGTCCAGCGCCGCCCGTATGAACGCCCGGTACAGCGGATGTGGCCGGGTTGGCCGGGACCGGTACTCGCCGTGAAACTGGGTGCCGACAAACCACGGGTGTCCAGGCAGTTCCACGATCTCGACGAGGTCCTGATCGGGGTAGACACCCGTGACGCGCAACCCGTGGGCCTGTAGCGTATCGCGGTAGGCGTTGTTGACCTCGTAGCGATGGCGGTGCCGTTCCCCGATGTCGAGCACGCCGTAGGCATCCGCGGCCAGCGATCCGGAGGCCAGCCGGCACGGATATCGCCCCAGCCGCATCGTCCCGCCCTTGTCGGTCACTTTGCGCTGCTCAGCCAACAGCGAGATGACCGGGTGCGGGGTATGCGGGTTCACTTCCGTCGTATTGGCGTCGTCCAACCCGCACACGTGGCGGGCGAACTCGACCACAGCCCACTGCATGCCGTAGCAGATGCCCAGAAACGGCACGCCCTGCTCCCTGGCGAACCGAATCGCCCGCACCTTGCCTTCGACCCCGCGCGCACCAAATCCAGGACAGACCAGGATCCCGTGATACCGGGACAGATTCTGCTCGAGCTCGGCCTGACTCGATCGCTCGAGCTCCTCGGAATCGACCTTGGTGATCTCGACCGCGCACCCGTGGGCGATGCCGCCGTGCCGGAGCGCCTCAACGATGCTCACGTACGAGTCTTCCACGCCCATGTACTTCCCAACCAACGCGATGCGCGCGCTGCCCTGCGGATACCGCAACCGGTTGACGATCTCACGCCACTCCGTCAGGTCGGGCCCGGGGAGATGATCCAATCCGAGCCGGCGGGAGATGATCCGACCCAGCCCCTCCTCCTCGAGCACAAGCGGCACTTCATAAATGCTCTGGGCGTCGAGCGCCTGGATGACCGCATCGGGTTCCACGTCGCAGAACAGCGCGATCTTCTCTTTCAACGATCGACCCAGCGGACGCTCTGTCCGGCACACGATCACGTCGGGTTGGATCCCGATGCTGCGCAGCTCTTTGACGCTGTGCTGCGTCGGTTTTGTCTTCAACTCACCGGCCGCCCGCAGATACGGGATCAGCGACACGTGAACATACATGACGTGCTCGTCGCCCGCGGCACGCCTGAACTGCCGGATGGCTTCGAGGAAGGGCAGGCCCTCGATGTCGCCGACCGTGCCACCGACCTCGACGATGACCACGTCTGCGTCGGTGCTCGTCGCCAGCGCCCGGATCTCGTCTTTGATCTCATTCGTCACGTGCGGGATAACCTGCACGGTGCCTCCGAGATACTCGCCACGCCGCTCGCGGGCGATCACGGCATTGTAGATCTTGCCGGTTGTCGTGTTGTTCGCCCGGGCCAGGTTCTCATCGATGAAACGCTCGTAGTGACCGAGGTCCATGTCGGTCTCAGCGCCATCCTCGGTGACGAACACCTCGCCGTGTTGGTGAGGATTCATGGTGCCCGCATCGACGTTCACATAGGGATCAAACTTCAGCAGCGTCACCCGGAGACCGCGACTCTTCAACAGCCGGCCGATCGAGGCGGACGTGATGCCCTTCCCCAGCGCCGACGCGACTCCACCGGTCACGAAAATGTACTTGGTCACGGTTTCCCTCCCCGAGCGTTCTTCGACGCCGCCGGAGTCTTGCCACCGGCGGCGGTCTTCTCGGCTGCGGTGTCAGGCGCCTGCCGTCCCGCCCGGCCGAGCAGTTCTCGGGCGTGCGCTCTCGCGACGGTGGAGGGCTCGCGCCCGCCGAGCATTCGCGCGATCTCCTCGAGCCGCTCTTGCGCCGCCAGCCGGTGCACGCGCACGCGCGTCCGTCCGCCGCTGCTCTCCTTCTCAACCCAGAAGTGCTGGTCGGCCAGACTCGCGATCTGCGGCAGGTGCGTGACGCAGAGCACCTGGCGGCTCGTCGACACCGCAGCGAGCAGCCGGCCAACCGCCCCGGCCGTGCGGCTCCCAACACCGGCGTCCACCTCATCACACACCAGGACCGGGACCGCCCCCGCCTCGGCCAGCGCGTGGCGAAGGGCCAGCATCACGCGCGACAGCTCCCCACCCGATGCGATCTTGGCCAGCGCCCGTGGCGTTTCCCCGGGATTGGGTGAGAAGAGAAACTCGACACGGTCGACTCCACTCGATCCCACGGCGACGCGCCGGCCGTCAACCACAAGCCCGTCAGCGTCGGGGGCGGTGTCGAACGCCACCGTCAGACGGGTCCGCTGCATCTCCAATGCCGCCAGGGTGCGCCGCACCTCGACTTCCAGCCGGCCGGCGGCCTCTCGGCGCAGCCGGGTGAGTGCCGTGCACCGCGCTGCAAGATCTTGCTCGAGCGCGCCAAGATCGGCGGCGACCTCGGCCACACGCGCGTCGCTCGACTGCAGCCGCTCCAGGGCGGCCGCTGCCTCGTCACGGAATACGGCCACGGCGTCCAAACGCTCCCCGTACTTCCTTTCCAAGGAGCGGATGACATCCAGCCGCCCCTCCACTCCCTCGAGCTCCTCGGGACTGACCTCCAGCGAGGCGGCGTACCGGGACAGCGTGTGCGCGGCATCGACGACTTCGGCGGCCAGCGACTCCAGACGATCGGACACTGTCTGAAGAGTGCTGTCAATCGCCGCGGCATCCCGCAGTGCGCCGCGGGCACGACCGATCTGGTCGACCGCGGCGTGACCATCGGCTTCGTAGAGGACTGCGTAGGCACTCTGTGCTGCCGTGGCCAGCCGCCCGGCGTTTGCCAGCCGCGTGCGGCGGGCCGCCAGTTCCTCATCCTCACCCGGCTGCAGGCGTGCCGCGTCGATCTCTCTCACTTGATGAGTCAGGATGTCGACCTCGCGGGCCCGTTCTCGCTCACCGGCGATCAGCGCCTGCCGCTCGGCGCGCAAGGCGTTGCGCCGCGACACCAGCGCCGCCACCTGCACGCGCAGAGCGTCCACCTCGGGCCCCCCAAACGTATCGAGCAGGTCAAGGTGGGTCGACGAATGGAGCAGCCGCTGGCCTTCGTGTTGTCCCGCGACCTCGACGAGCACGTCACCCACCTCTCTCAGCATGCCCACGGTCACCGGCCGCCCGTTGATCCAGGCACGCGAGCGGCCGCCGACCGTGATGTCGCGTGCGACCACGAGATCGTCCTCTTCAAACCCCCGCTCGCGCAGCCATCCGACCGCGGCGCCGGAGCGGTCCAGGCCGAATCGCGCTTCAACGATCCCCCGCTCGGCTCTGGTAC
>CBRGMJ010000298.1:0-3296 GCA_967797525.1 uncultured bacterium
CGCGTGGGTACACGTTGAGGCCGCCGGTGATCAGCATCTCTTTCTTGCGGTCCACGATGGAGAAGAACCCGTCGGCATCCATCGTCGCGACGTCACCTGTGTAGAGCCACCCGTCGCGCAGCGTCAGCGCCGTCTCGTCGGGTCGGTGCCAGTAGCCCGCCATCACCTGTGGCCCGCGGATCACCAACTCACCGATCTCGCCCGGCGGCAGCGCATGGGTGCCGGACTCGAGGTCCATGATGCGCGCATCGGTATCGGGCACCGGGACACCGATGCTCCCGGATTTGTGCAGTCCTCGCAGCGGGGTGATGTGCGTGATCGGCGAC
Source organism: uncultured bacterium (assembly GCA_967797525.1). GTDB lineage: Bacteria > Sysuimicrobiota > Sysuimicrobiia > Sysuimicrobiales > Humicultoraceae > JBGPNN01. The sequence goes on from CBRGMJ010000298.1 coordinate 327, forward strand.
GCCTCGGTCAGACCGTAGCCCTCGATGACCGGCACCCCAGTGGTGCGCTCGAAACGCGACTGCACTTCCTGGGGCAACGGCGACGCGCCGCTCGTGCAGGCCAGGATCGAGCGGAGATCGTAGCGCCCGACTCTGGGATGATTGCAGAGCGCGTTGAACATGGTCGGGACGCCGGCCAACTGGGTCGGACGGTACCGGTGAATCGCCTTCAGCACCGCCTCGGTCTCAAACCGCGGCAGGAGCACCATCCGCCGCCCCTGGACAAAGCTGCCGTTCAAGACGGCGGTCATCGCATACGAATGGAAGAGCGGCAGCACACCCACGATCGACAACACTTCATTGGACGGGTTTGGATCCCAGCGCGCCGACTGATGCGCGTTGGCGACCAGATTACGATGCGTGAGCATCGCGCCCTTTGGCGTGCCCGTCGTGCCGCCTGTATAGAGGAGCACGGCCACCTCATCCGGGCGCTGGGTCGCCGCGGCGGCGGCCGCCCCAAGTACGCCTGAGAACGCGTGGGTCGTGCCGTCGAACGACAACGCCGGCCACTGGCCTTGACGCCGTGCGCGCAGCGGGTAGAGCGTACGGAGCAGCGGGCCGAAGAACTCATTGATCCGCGTCACAATGATCGTCGCCAACCGGCTGCCCGTGCGGGCGGCCCTCACCCGGTCGACGAACAGGTCGAGCGTTACCGCGATCGTGGCGCCGCAATCGGCCATCTGCACGGCGACCTCGCGCTCGACGTAGAGCGGGTTGAACGGCACGACGATGCCGCCGGCTTTCAACGTGCCGTAGTAGGCAACAATGAATTGGGGACAGTTGGGCAGGTGCAGCGAGACCCGATCCCCGCTTTGGAGACCCAGCGCGCGGAGCCCCCCGGCGAACCTGTCGGACAGGTCGCGCAGCTCGGGAAACGTCAGGTCACGGCCGAAAAACGTCACCGCCGCCCGGTCGGGGAACCGCGCGGCGGCCTCGTCGAGCAGATGTTGGAGGGGACGCTCGGGATACTCGATCGCGTGCGGTACCCCGGGCTCGTAGTGCTGTAGCCAGGGACGAGCCCCGTCGATCAGGCCGCGTACCTCCCGGCGGTGATCACCGCGTCGCCAACCTGCCGGCTTAGCGCCACACTGTTTACGGCGGGAATCTTCAAGAAGCGCCGCAGTCCGGCCAGCATGGTGCGCAGCGCATCGCCGTCCTCCGTTGCAGCCAGGATGCGCCGCGCGGTCGTCTCCATTCTCGGCAGTGCTTCGTCGAGGTGCAGGCGCACCATCGCCGCCTGCAGCCCTGCGGACGGTCCACCACGGGCCGCCGTCTTGGCGGCGCGCAGGACCGCGCTTTCGGCCGCAAACAGGTCGATGGCCAGGTCGGCGATGCCACCCAGGATCTCCTGCTGTTGCTCCAGATCCATCAGGTATTTTTGGACGGCGGCCCCGGCGGCGAACAGCGTGGCCTTCCGCGCCGACTCGATCAGCCGCCGCTCCTCGGCCATCGGCCCGCCGCCCTCACCGTTGCCGACAGCCGGCGCCAGCATCTCGGCCGCCACTTTCTGCGCGGCGGTAAAGAGATCGAGCCGGCCCTTCTGCGCCCGGCGGAACAGCATCCCCGGGATCAGTAGCCGGTTGATCTCGTTGGTGCCCTCGAACAGCCGGTTGATCCGGGCGTCGCGGTAGGCGCGCGCCGCCGGGTAGTCCTCGATAAACCCGTAGCCGCCGTGGATTTGGACCAGTTCGTCCACGACGAAGCCCAGGACCTCTGATGCGAAGACTTTGTTGATCGAGCACTCGATCGCGTATTCCTCCAGCACGGAGATGACCTGCTGGATGTTCTGATGATCGCCCTGCAGCGCGTTGGTCACCAGACCACCGGTGCGGTAGACCATGCTCTCGGCGACGAAGATGGCCGTGTTCATGCGCGCGAGTTTTTGTCTGATCAGACCGAACTCGGCGATCGACTTGCCGAACTGCTTGCGTTCCTTCGCGTAGGTGACGGCCTGCCGCAAGGCTTGACGCGACCCGCCGGTCACGCCGGCGGCCAGAGCGAAGCGGCCCTGGTTGAGGATGTTGAAGGCGATCTTGTGTCCCTGACCGATCTCACCAAGCAGGTTGGCGGCCGGTACCTGCGCATTCTCGAAGAGCACCGGGGCGGTGGAAGAGCCCTTGATCCCCATCTTGTGTTCTTCGGGGCCGACGCTGACTCCCGGCGTGCCGCGCTCGACGATGAAGCACGAGTGGTGCTCACCGTCAACCTTGGCATAGGTGATATAGAGATCGGCAAACGAGGCATTGCTGATGAACTGCTTGGCGCCGTTGAGGATGAAGTGGTTGCCGTCGGGGCTGCGCGTCGCGCGGGTGCGGATCGACATGGCATCAGAACCCGACGTCGGCTCGGTGAGCGCATACGAGCTGACGAGCTCCGCCGCCGCCAGTCTTGGCAGGTATGTGCGTTTTTGCTCCTCGTTGCCGAAGAAGACGATTGGCAGCGTTCCGATGCCGATGTGCGCGCCGACCGAAACCGAGAACGACGACGCCCCACCCATGGCGTCCTTGATCACGAGGCTGGTCGTCTGGTCCAGCCCCTGGCCGCCGTAGGCCTCGGGGATATCAGCGCCGAGGAAACCCAACTCGCCGACACGGCGCAGCAACCGTCGCGTCAGGTCCCAGTCTTGCTGCTCGAGTTGCTTGGCGTGGGGTAGCACTTCCTGTTCGACGAACTGTTCGACGGTACTGCGAACCAGGCGTTGATCCTCGGTCAGGTCCTCGACGGTGAACACGCTCTCAGGCGTCGCCTGACCGAGCAGAAACGCCCCACCGGCTACCGTGGCCTGTGCCGTCCTGGCGTCCATCGCTGCGCTCCTTTCGATCAACCGTTGCAGTCGTTATGGCATTTGTAACTGTTATACGAGCTCGAAGATCCCGGCCGCACCCAGCCCGCCGCCGATGCACATCGTGACCATGCCGTACCGCGCCTCCC
>CBRGMJ010000299.1:0-3296 GCA_967797525.1 uncultured bacterium
CGTTTGTCGCGCGGCAGATCCACTCCAGCGATGCGTGCCATACCCGGATCCCCCTATCCCTGCTTCTGTTTGTGCTTCGGGTTCTCGCAAATCACGAGCACCCGCCGCCCGCGCTTGATGATCTTGCACTTCTCGCACATCCGTCGTACCGACGCACGTACTTTCACGACGCCTGGCTCCTCTCCATGAGCTAACGGTAGCGGTAGGTGATGCGGCCCCGTGTGGGGTCGTAAGGCGACAGTTCAACCTTCACACGGTCCCCCGGCAGGATCCTGATGAAGTGGATGCGCATCTTTCCTGAGATGTGCGCCAGGACTTTGTGCCCCGAAGCCAACGTCACCCGAAACATCGCGTTGGGCAGGACCTCGGCGATCGTCCCTTCCACTTCTATGGCATCCTGCTTGGTCATCCGCCCTCCTGAAACCCGGCCAGTGCCTCGCGCAGCTCTTCGTCACTGACCGAGCCGCCCTCGCGCAGACGGGAGCTAATCGCCCCCGCCGGCCCGTGCACCGTCAGGTGTTTGACGTTCTTCTTCTTCGGCCGCTCACTGCTCCGGCGCTGTCCGTTGGCCACGAGGACCATGTCCCGATCGGCGGCTGCGACCACGACGTAGCGGTCCCCGGCGTCACGCCCGGCCCTGGACGTCACCACCATGCCCACCAGTTCCGCCGGCAGGACACGCGGCGCCTCATCCACAGCTCTTCAGTATATGATCCCCGACCCCGTCGAGTCCAGTAAGGATCTGCGGCCCGTCCGGCGTCACGGCAACGGTGTGCTCGGCGTGAGCCGACACCGATCGGTCGCGCGTCCGCACGGTCCAGCCGTCGCCGGCGATGTACACGTCGGCCGACCCCATATTCACCATGGGCTCGATCGCCAGGGTCATACCGGGCGTCAGACGCGCTCCGGTGTGGCGCCGGCCGAGGTTGGGCACCTGGGGCTCCTCGTGGAGCGCCCGGCCGATCCCATGCCCCGCGAAATCTCTCACGCAGGAAAACCCCGCGGGCTCTACGACCGATTGGATGACCCACCCCACGTCGCCCAGCGTGGCCCCCGCCGTGGCCTGGGCGATCCCGGCGGTGAGCGCGCGCCCCGTCACGTCGAGCAGCGCACGCACCCGCACCGTCACCTCGCCGACCGGCACCGTCTCGGCCACGTCAACGTGAAAGCCGTGCAGGAAGACGCCCAGATCGAGCGATACAATCTCACCGGGCACGAGCACGCGGGGCCCCGGGATACCGTGCACGACCTCGTCATCGATCGACGTGCAGATGCTGGCCGGATACCCGCGATAGTTCTTGAACGACGGCACCGCGCCGTGATCGCGGATGAAGGCTTCCGCCACCCGGTCCAGCTCGCCGGTCGTGATCCCGGGAGCCACGGCCTTGGCGATCTCGCGCATCGTCAGCGCCGCCACGCGGCCGGCTGCGCGCATCTGCTCGAGATCCGCGGCGGACTTCAGCGCGACCGTATCAGTCGGCTTCATCGACGCACCTGCGGCGCGATCATCGTCATCAGCGACCGGTAGATCTCCTCGACATCGGCTTCAGCGTTCAGTACGGAGAGGAGTCCCCGCTCCCGATAGAAGGCGAGCAGCGGCTCGGTCTTCTCGTGATAGATCTGGAGGCGCCGGCGAATCTTGTCCGGCCGGTCGTCCTCACGATGGTACACTTCGCTGCCGTCTATGTCGCAGACGCCCGGTGTCTTGGGCCGGCTGGAGTCCGAATTGTAGATGTGGCCCGCGGCCCTGCAAACCATCCGGCCAGACAGGCGCCGGACGAGCGTCCCTTCGGACACTTCGAAGTAGATCAGCCGGTCCAGCTTGCGGTTCAACCCCGCCAGCACGGCTTCCAGCGCCTCAGCCTGTGCGATCGTGCGCGGGAAACCGTCCAGCACGAACCACGACTGGACGTCCGGCTGCTGCAATCGCTCGGCAATGATCCCGATCATCACGGCGTCGGGTACCAGATCGCCGGCGCTCACGTAGCGCTCGGCTTCCTTGCCCAGGTCGCTACCCTTCGCGATCGCGGCGCGCAGCATGTCGCCGGTCGAGATCTGGGGGATGCCCTGCCGCTGCTGCAACAAGCGGGCCTGGGTGCCCTTGCCCGCTCCGTTGGGCCCAATAAAGATCAGGTTCACTTCATGAATCCTTCGTAGTGACGCATCAACACGTAGGCCTCGAGCTGCTTCATCGTTTCGAGCGCCACGCCCACGACGATCAGCAGGGACGTGCCGGCGAGGTAGACGGTCAGCGCCCCGCCCGCCGCGCCTCGGGCCAGGTAACTGGGCGCCAGCGCGATCGCGGCCAGCGACAGCGCGCCAACCAGGGTCAGCCGCTCGGTGACCCGCGCCAGGTAGTCGCTGGTCGGCCGGCCGGGGCGGATGCCGGGAATGAACCCGCCGTACTTCTTGATGTTGTCGGACACGTCGTTCGGGTCGAACGACACGGCCGTGTAGAAGTACGTGAAGACGATAATCAAGACGAAGTACAGCAGGTCGCCAAGCGGCCGGCCCGGCAGGACCTCCTGCCCCCATCGCTGCAGCGGCGGCCAGCCGGAGAACTGCGCGATGGTGCCCGGAAACTGCAGGACGGAAATCGCGAAGATGATCGGGATAACGCCGGCCTGGATCAGCCGCATCGGCAGGTGCGTCGACTGCCCGCCGTAGACCCGCCGCCCCACGACGCGCTTTGCGTACTGCACCGGGATTTTGCGCACCGCCTGCGTGATGAAAACAACGGCGAGAATGCTCGCCAAGATGACGAGCATGTCCAGCAGGAACTGCCAGATGGCGACCTCGCCGGCCTGGACCAGCCGCAGCGTCTGCCCGGTCTGCGGGATGAGCCGGGCGACGATGCCGCCGAAGATGATCAGCGACACACCGTTCCCCACACCGTATTCGGTCATGATCTCGCCCATCCACATCAACAGCATCGTGCCGGCGACAAGCGTCACGATGATGCTGGCAAGCACGAGCGGCCGCTCATCGGGCACCGCGCCCTGGCTGCGAATCAGGTAGAGCTGACCCCAAGCCTGCAGCAGTGCCAGGACCACCGTGAGATACCGCGTGTACATCCCGATCCGCCGCCGGCCGGCCTCGCCCTCTTCCGTGGCCATCTCCTTCAGCCGTGGGAACACCACCTGCAGCAGGCTGAAGATGATCGACGCGGTGATATAGGGGAAGACGGTCAGCGCGAAGATGGCGAAGTTTGACAGCGCGCCACCCGCAAACAGGTCGAGAAAGTTGAACAGGCTGCCTTGTTGCTTGAAGAGCCGCTCGAGGGCCGCGGCGTTTAC
>CBRGMJ010000300.1:0-3273 GCA_967797525.1 uncultured bacterium
CGTCCGGGACGTCTTCCTCGACCCGTCCCTCCGCGCGCGCGTGCTAGCATGACGTCATGGATCGACCGTCCCCGGCGCGGGACGACGTCTGGCAGGTGGCGCGACTCTTCCTGAGGCTTGGGCTCACGGCGTTCGGCGGCCCGGCCGCGCACATCGCGATGATGCGCGACGAGACCGTGAGCCGGCGCCGGTGGGTCAGCGATCAGGAGTTCCTCGATCTGGTCGGCGCTACCAACGTGATCCCCGGCCCGAACTCCACGGAGATGGCGATCCACCTGGGCTACGGGCGCGCGGGGTGGCCGGGGCTCCTGGCTGCCGGCGCGGCATTCATCATGCCGGCGATGGTCATCGTCACGATGCTGGCGTGGGTCTACGCGCGCTACGGGAGCACGCCCCAAGCCACCTGGCTGCTCTATGGCGTCAAACCTGTGATCATGGCCGTCATCGCCCAGGCTTTGTGGGGATTGGGGCGGACGGCGATCAAAGACGCCCTGACGGGTCTCGCGGGTGTCGCGGCGCTCGCAATGTACTTCGCCGGCGCACACGAGATCGCGCTGTTGATCGGTGTGGGGCTGGCCGTCAGCATCGGCCGGAACTTCGGGCAGGCGGCGCACGCGGTCGCGCTGGCCGGGGCCACGACCGTGGCGGTCACGAGCGCGGCGGCCGTGGGCGTAACGGCCGCGGGGGCGATCCCCTTCTCGCTCTCACGGTTGTTTCTGATCTTCCTGAAGATCGGGTCGGTGCTGTACGGGAGCGGGTATGTGCTGCTCGCTTTCCTGCGCGCCGACTTCGTCCAGCGACTGGGATGGTTGACCGACCGGCAACTGCTCGACGCGATCGCGATCGGTCAATTCACGCCCGGCCCGGTCTTCACGACGGCGACGTTCATCGGCTACATCCTCGGCGGGCTGCCCGGCGCCGTGCTGGGCACTGTCGGGATCTTCCTGCCGTCATTTGTCCTCGTCGCGCTGAGCCAGCCGCTCATCCCGCGTCTGCGGCGCTCGGTGTGGGCGGGTGCCCTGCTCGACGGTGTCAACGTCGCCTCGCTGGCACTGATGGCGGGAGTGTCGTGGCGGCTGGGCCGTGCGGCGATCGTCGATCCAACGACGGGAGGGTTGGCGCTGCTTTCGCTGGTGCTCCTCGTACGCTTTCGCGTGAACTCAGCCTGGCTTGTGGCGGGTGGCGCCTTGGTGGGACTCGCGGTTCGTTAGACCCGCCGCGCGCCGCAGCCGGTCCATGACGGCGCGACCCAGCCCTCGCTCGGCGATCCCCTCGACGACGATGGCATCGAGGCCGGCATCATCGAGCTCTCGCAACTGCGCGAAGAGCCGCGCGGCGATGGTCGCCGGATCGTCACGGCGGCCCATGACGCGCACCACGGCGCCGGGTGGCACCGCGGGTGCCGTCTCGGCCGTGACCATCACGCCAACCCGGAGCCCCTGACCCCACAGGCTGCGAACGGCGGCGGCGAGGTCCGCGCCCACGCGGTCGCCGGACCCTTCGACCAACTGCATGTCGGCGCGTGGCGCGTAGTGGCGATAGCGCGTGCCCGGTGACCGGCGGAGGACCGCCGCCCCCGTCCTCCTTGGGTCCGCGACCGACACCTTCCCGAGGATATCCTGCAGCGTCTCCAGCGGCACGCCGCCCGGCCGCAGCACGGTCGGAACCCGCCTCGTGAGATCGAGGACTGTGGACTCGACCCCCAACGGTGTCGGCCCGGCATCCAGCACGAAATCGATCGCGTCGCCGAGATCGGCGAGCACGTGCTGCGCGGTCGTGGGGCTGGGCCGTCCGGAGCGGTTCGCGCTCGGCGCGGCGATGGGCCGACCCGCGGCACGGATGAGCGCGATCGCCACCCGGTGCGCCGGCACCCGAACCGCCACGGTCGGTAGCCCGCCCCGTGTAATCTTCGGGACGGCCGGTGACGCCGGGAGCACGAGGGTCAGCGGTCCGGGCCAGCACCGCGAGATGAGCAGGCGCGCGCGGGCGGGGACCGACGCCACGACCTCCGAGAGCATCGCCGCGTCGGCGAGGTGCACAATAATGGGATTGTCCGCGGGACGGCCCTTGGCCGCAAAGATTCGCGCCACGGCGCGCGCGTCCAGCGCGTCGGCGCCCAATCCGTACACGGTCTCGGTGGGAAACGCCACCAGGCCTCCGGCTGTGAGGATCGAGGCCGCCTCGCGGATCGCCGCCTCGTCCGGCGCCGCGGGAACCACCTTTTGAACACGCGCCGGCATGGGCGAACCGTCAGGACCGGACCGGCGCGGCGGCCGTGTCCCAGCGCAGGTGGGCGGCGGCGCATCGCGCGCGGGCCAGTGCCTCGTCGGGGGTCTGGCCGAGGGCGGTGACGTGGCCGAGTTTTCGCCGCGGCCACGATTCGCCCTTGCCGTAGAGGTGCAACGAGACGTCGGGCACGGCGAGCGCATCGTCGACGCCGCGCAGCCGCACTGCGCCCCGCCGGTCGCCGAGCAGGTTCACCATCGCGGCCGGGCGCAGCAGGCCGGTGTCGCCCAACGGCAGGCCGCAGATCGCGCGGACGTGCTGCTCGAACTGCGACGTCGGGCACGCATTGATCGTGTAGTGTCCAGAGTTGTGCGGTCGCGGCGCGAGTTCGTTGACCAGGATCTCGCCGCGGTCCAACAGGAACATCTCGACGGCGAGCACGCCGACGACACCGAGTGCGGTGGCGATCGATTCAGCCACCCCGACGGCGCGCTCGGCGATGCTTGCGGCGATGCGCGCCGGCGCGACGGCTTCGATCAGGATGCCCTCGTCGTGCACCGTTCGCACAACGGGATACGCTCGGCGCCCGCCGTCGAGCCCCCGCGCGACGACTACGGAGAGCTCAGCCGCAAAGGGAATGAGCCGCTCGACAATCAGCGGGCCCTGATCGAATCCGAGCGCGGCGGCGGTGGCCAGATCCTTTGCACCCGCGACCCTGGCCTGACCCCGCCCGTCGTAGCCGAGGAACGATCGCTTGACGACACAGGGCAGTCCTACGTCGCGCACGGCGGCCTCCAGCGCGGCGGGTGATGCCGCCTCGCGCCACGGTGCCGCGGGAAATCCGTGCGCTGCGAGAAACGCCTTCTCGCGAAGACGGTGCTGGCAGACGGCGAGGGCCGCGACGCCAGGCCGGACGGGCCGGATGGCTTCGGCGGCACGCGCGGCCTCGAGCGAGACGTGCTCGACCTCACACGTGACGATATTCGCCTGTCCGGCGAGCCGGGCGGCGGCCCCGACGTCCTCCCACCGAGCCACGACGCGCGCGTC
>CBRGMJ010000301.1:0-3273 GCA_967797525.1 uncultured bacterium
ACGTTGCCGTCACCCCGCGCGGAAGAGCCGTATCGCGTGGGTCGATTTCGGTGCGAGGGCGGGCCGGCTCCTGCTGCGGGGGTGTGGACCATGCAGGCGTATGACGTGATCGTCATAGGGGTGGGCGGCATGGGCAGCGCGGCCGTGTACCACCTGGCGCGGCGGGGGGTTCGGGTGCTGGGACTCGAGCAGTTCGACATCCCGCATGATAGGGGGTCGTCACACGGTGTCAACCGCATCATCCGGCTCGCGTACTTCGAGCATCCCTCATACGTGCCGCTGCTGCGACGCGCCTATGAACTGTGGCGCGAGATCGAAAACCTCGCCGGTGAGCGGCTGTTGATCGTCACCGGCTCGGTCGACGCAGGGCAGCCGTCGAGCGAGACCGTCAAGGGCTCGCTGCTGGCCTGCGATCTGCATCACCTGCCGCATGAAGTGCTCGATGCGTCCGCGCTGCGGCGGCGCTTTCCGGGGTACCGGTTGCCCGACGACATGATCGCCGTCCACCAGCCCGACGGCGGGTTCGTGCTCTCCGAACGTGCGATCGTCGCCTACGTCATGGCGGCGCAGGATCTCGGAGCGGAGGTCCACGCGCGCGAGCCCGTGGTCGCCTGGCAGATGACCGGTGACCACATCGAGGTGCGCACGGCCCACGACACGTATCGGGCCGACCGGCTGGTGATCACCGCCGGACCCTGGGCATTGCGGATGGTGCCCGCACTGGAGCGGTTCGCCAGACCCGAACGCCAGGTGTTGATCTGGACGCAGCCGCTGCGCCCAGAGTACTTTCGCCTCGGCGCGTTTCCCGTCTGCAATCTGAGAACGTCCGATGGGCATTACTACGCGCTTCCAGTCTACGGCGTCCCCGGGTTCAAACTCGGGCGGTACCATCACCGCTACGAGTACACCGATCCCGACGCGGTGGATCGCGAGATCCATCCTGAAGACGAAGCCGTATTGCGGGACGGGATCCGTCGCTATTTTCCCGACGCCAATGGCCCGACGATGGCGATGAAGACGTGTTTGTTCACCAACTCGCCGGACGAGCACTTCATCCTCGACCGGCACCCACAGTATCCCAGCGTGGCGATCGCGGCGGGCCTTTCGGGGCACGGCTTCAAGTTCTGCAGCGTCGTGGGCGAAATCATGACCGAGCTGGCGCTCGACGGCGGGAGCCGCCATGATCTCAACCTGTTCCGACTCGGGCGATTCGGCCCATGAGACTGCGCGTCTCGTCTTGTCTGGTCGGGCTGAGTTTTGCCCTGGCCTTCGCGCCTCAGGAGGTTGGGCACTCTGCCCAGTCCGCTCCAGTCTTCTTGCTCACGCAGAATTCCGTGATGGCGGCAGACCTCTCCGTCTCGCGGATCGTCGCCCGCCGACCACTCAAGGCTGGAGCAGCACGCAAAGTGGTTTCCGCTGGTGGCTTTGTCCTTCTTCAGGGCGAGCGGACTGTTCAAGTCCTACTGGCGCAAACGCTGGAGACGGTTCAAGCGGTCGAATTCGACCGAGAGATCCAGGACATCGAAGTCTCAGGGGCTCTGCTGCTGGTGGCGTCAGGGTCCGAAATCCACATTGTAAGAATCGCGTCGCCTGGGGCGACGTCGATCATCAAATCGATCCCCCTGCCCAAAGGGGCGCATGCCATTGAGGCACGTGGTACGTTCATCTATGCGATCGATGACGTGGTATTGCCATACTACTCGCACTTCATCGACGTTCAATACCCGCATGCGCCTCGGGTGATCACCATGCGGTGGGGAGCGGTAAGTGGGCGTTTGGTCAGCCAGGCGATCGCCGACCGCTGGTACGTGCTGGACACCTACCAAAAAGACATCACTGGCCGCCGGGGGCATAGCGTCTGGGCGCTGTCGTTGAAACCACCGATCGTGAAGCTCAGGCGGTGGGATATGGGCGTCATGCCTTTCGGGTTGGTCATGCGCGAGTTCCGAGTGAATGCAGACACCCTCTACTGGATGCGGGGTGGGGGAGACGACCGTGTATGGCTTTTCCGCCGCCGGCTCGAGCCTTCGGACGCTATTACGGAGAAGGTCATCCCACTCGGGCCCTCCGCCGAGTGGGCGGGGCTGACGCCCCGCGGCACCATCGAGCTACTGGGTTCAAGGCTCTACGTGGCCGTGGCGAGAGAGTTTCTGGCCTTCGACCTGGAGGCATCTCGCCCACCCGTGCGGGTTCTCCAGTTCAAGTCGCCATCTCCTATCTTGTCGTTTGAAATTCCGCAGGCCGGCCGCTGAGGAGGCACGAGGAGCACCATCGGCGGTGCTGACGGCGCGTCAGCCGGGAAGGTAGACCCTGGGCCGTAGTGAAGACTAGGGCGATGCGATACGCAGTTGTCGCGGCGCTGAGCATCCTCGCGGTCGCGCCCTCGGCCCTCGCGGTCGCCGCTCCTGCAGCGCAGCTTATCGTCCTCACTCAGGATCGGATCACCTCGGTAGATTTGGCGTCGTCTCGCCTGGCCGTCGCGCGCGCGACCTCGCCGGGGGAGGCGCGGAAGGTGATATCCGCGGGGCCCTTCGTGTTTCTGCAGCGAAAGCAGGCGGTCGATGTGCTCGACGCGCGCACGCTGCAGCGGCTGCATGTCGCCGAGTGGCCCGAAGACGTCCGCGACGTCGCCACGTCGGGACCGCTACTGCTCGTCGCCGTGGGCACAGACGTCCACATCATGCGGGTTGGGGCGGGCGGCCAGACCGCTGCGCTCCGGTCCGTCCACCTGACGAAACCGATCGACGCCCTGACGGCGAGCGGGACCCGCGCGTATGCCCTCGACGACATGCGCGTCCCGCTATACATGCACCGCATCGACCTGGCCCGGCCGGAGTCGCCGCGCGTGGAGACAATGCCGTGGGTGGACACGAATGCCCATCTCAAGGCCCAGACCGTCGGCGATCGTTGGTACGTGCTGGTCGCGTACACGGCTATCAGCGAGCGCGGGCAATACGTCGTCATGCTGCCGGCGACCACGCCGCTTCGAGAACTGGGCCACCGTACCGTGGCGAGAGAGCGGAAACCGCTGCGCGCGGGCGTCCCGGTGCAGTATTTCGTCGAAGACTTCCGGGTGTTCCGAGGCGTGCTCTTTGGCATCGCGCCCGTCGACGACCACCTATGGTTGGTGCGCCGCAACCTGGCGACCGAGACGGCCGAAACGCAGCGAACCGTTGATCTTGGCCCGATGGGATCGCCGGGCACGACCCGTTGATCCTGGAGGCACAGCAGCGCGTCGGCGGCCGCGTCCAGACGCTGCGCGAGCCGGGTGCG
>CBRGMJ010000302.1:0-3267 GCA_967797525.1 uncultured bacterium
CAGCTCGATGCGCCGCGCTTCATCGGCCGTCCGCTCGGCTTCGTTGAGGAGGCGGTCGACGTCCGCATTCGCATACCACGAGTGGTTCCACGGTTTCCCCGCATTGTCGCCGCCAAACACCTGCCGGAAATACGTTCCCGCATCGGCGGTCAGCGGCGCCATCATGAGGTGCGCCCCGGCCATCGCGGACGTCTCCAGTTTCTCCATCTGACCGATGAACACGCCTATCGGCGGCGCGTATCCCACCTTCATGTTGACGCCCACGTCGCGGAACGAGGCCTGGAGGAGCAACCCCAACTTTCGGCCCTGCTCTTCCTCCTGATAGACGAGACCCTCCATGTCGAAGCCGTTGGCAACACCCGCCTCGGCGAGTAGGCGCTTCGCCGCGGCGACGTCGCGCTTGAACTTCGGCCGTCGCGCGTCATGACCGGTAAATCCGGGCGCGAGAAAGCCGTTTGGTGTGGTCGCCGAGCCGTAGAAGATGTCCTTGACGGCATCGTAGTCGAAGGCCAGGGCGAGCGCCTTGCGCACGCGCTTGTCCCGCAGCGGCGAGTTGGGTTTCTGTGTATTGAACGGATAGATATATGTCCGGTAGGTCGGGCTCCGAACGAGCTTCACGCCGGGCCGCTTCGCGAGGTTGTCGGGAGACTCGTCGGGCCCAATCGAGTAGAGGTTCATCATATCGACCTCGCCACGCTCGAGCATCAGCTTTTGTGTGGCGGCGTCAGGAATGATCCGAATCAGCACGCCCTCGATGTGCCGGTCCGCCCACCCCTGCCAGTACGTCGAGTGCCGCTGCATCACGATATGCTGGTCCTTCTCGGCCTGGACGATGCGGAACGGACCGGTGCCGTTGATGTTCGCGGCGAACCACGCGCGGCCATCGTCGGGATCGGTCACGTGGGTTTTACCGTGGATGTAGACCTTAGAGAGCCCATACAGGAAGGTGGCAGACGGCTGGGTCAAGACGACGCGCACCGTTTGCGGATCGACCGCCTGGATCTCGCGCATCGACCGCAGGTACACGGACGGTCCCTGACCGATCTTCTTCACCCGATCGAAGGACAGTTTGACGGCCTCGGCGTCCATCGTGGAACCGTCATGAAAGCGCACGTTCGGACGCAACCGGAACGTGTACGTCGTCAGATCGGTCGACGCCGACCATGACTGGGCGAGGGCCGGGACGATGCTGGCCGTCCCGATCTTGTAGTCGACCAGGCCTTCATAGGTGTTTACGAAGATCCGGTAGTGTGTCCCCGCGACGCCGATCGCCGGGTCGAAGGTACTGGGGTAGAAGTGCATGGCCACGCCCAGGATGTTCCCGCGACTCTGGGCCCCCGCCGGCGGGCCACCGCCCAGTGTCGCTGACAGCATTCCAAGCACCATGACGACCACGAGCCATCGATACACCCGAGAGCCTACCATTGGCGCCGCCTCCCGTTGTTAGCGTGACACGAGCGTTGCCGTACACTGGTGTGCCGTCCTGTTTCCTCACACGGTCGACTCGCACCTCCCCAGGGCGAGGAGGATGGTCTGAACCCCGCGAATCATCGAACGCGCCCACTTCTCTCAAAGGAGTTCCGGCATTGGATCGCGTCGAGTCATTCCAGCACGAGCTGTCCCGAAGCGGTCAAACCGCCGCGCTGATCACGTCGATGGAGAGCATCCGCTATTTCACCGGGCACTACGTCTGGACGTCTCACAGCCCTCTGACCTTTGCGGTCGTTCCCGCCGCGGGCGCGCCGGCGCTGTTCGTGCCGGAGGCCGACGAGTCGCTGGCCCGTTTGGCGAGCCGGGTCCGTGTCGAGCCGTATGACCCCGGTCCGGGAGGCTACAGGACCGCAGCCGATCTCTGTCGCCGGCTGCTGGCGAAGGCCGGGACGACGGCCGGACGGCTCGGCGTGGAGTTTGGGACGGTCACCCTCGATCGGTTTCGGGCGCTCGAGAACGGGCTCACAGGGTGGACCTTCGACGACGTGACACCGGCGGTCAACCGGCTCCGGCTCATCAAGGATGAGACCGAGCAACTGGCCTTCAGGCGCGCCGCGGAGCTCATGGGGTTCGCGGTTCGAAAAACCGCGGATGCGCTCGCGCCGGGGATGTCCGAGCTCGAGATCAAGGGGTTCTTCGACCGGGAGGTGTACGCTGAGGCTGCGCGTCGATGGCCCGACGCCATGGTTGTGGCGAATACCAACGTCCTGAGTGGCGAGCGGCTGGGCCGGCTGCATGATGCCGCGCACGGCCGGAGAGTCGGCGCCGGCGAGCCGGTCTGGATCTTGAGTCACGCGCATTGGAACGGCTACTGGGCAAACATCTCGCGCAACGTGTTCGTCCCCGGCGGACGAGCGGATCCGGACGCCCTCCGCGCACACGAGGCCGTGGTCGAGGCGCAACGCGCCGCGATCGAGCATCTCGTGCCGGGGGAGACGCTGGGCAGGGCCGCAAAGGCCGCCGACGATATCCTGGCGCGTCTTCACTTGTTGGACAAGAAGATGTACGGGATGTTCCGCGGTCTGGGGCTGCGCTATGACGAGCCCCCGCGGGGAACGGATGTGGATGCCGTCTTTGCACCCGGCATGTGCGTCTGCGTCCAACTCCACGTCCGCCTGCCGACGCTGATTGTCGGTCAGGGAGACAGCGTCCTGATCACGGACCAGGGTCCGGAAGTCGTCAGCCGGTAGCGGCGAAGCGGAGAGCCCTCGTGCGGCAGCGGCGGCTGGGAGTGCATGGCCCGAACATTTCGGTGATCGGGCTTGGCACATGGGGATTTGGCGGCGCGGGCGGGTTCGGCCTGGGCGCCGTCGATGATCAGGAATCCATCGACACGATCCGGCATGCCGTGGAATCCGGTATCAATTGGATCGACACTGCCGCGGTGTACGGCCTTGGGCACTCGGAAGAAGTGGTGGGACGCGCGCTGGCCCCGATGAAGATCGGGGAAGACGTGTTCATCTTTACCAAGGGCGGCCAGAACTGGTCGGGAGGCACCGGCGCGTTGGTCAGGGACCTCCGCCCGGAATCGATCCGCTCCGAGTGCGAGCAGAGCCTGAAGCGGCTGGGCGTCGAACGCATCGATCTGTATCAGTTTCATTGGCCCGACGCGATCGGGACCGCCGTTGAAGATTCGTGGGCCACGATGCTTGAGTTGATCGATCAGGGGAAAGTGCGGTGGGGCGGCGTGTCCAACTTCGACGTGTCGCTTCTCTCACGCTGTCATCTGATCCGACCGGTGGACTCAGAGCAAGTTCCCCTGAGCCTGATCAACCG
>CBRGMJ010000303.1:0-3262 GCA_967797525.1 uncultured bacterium
CGTGGGGCAGCGCGATATCCCGCTCATCCAGGGTATCCTGCTGCTCTTCGCGGCCTCGTTCGTGTTGGTCAATCTCGTGGTGGATCTCCTCTATGGCTTCCTCGACCCCCAGATCCGATACCGCTAGCACGGCCGAGCGCGTGCCGGCAGCGCGCGTGGCGACCCCCACCGCGCTGCGCGTGTTCGTGCGCCTGCACCGGCTGGCCGCCATCGGCGCGCTCCTGGTGCTGCTGTTCGTGCTCGCAGGCGTGTTCGCGCCCACACTCGTCCCCTTCGACCCTGACCTGATCGACGTGCGCTCGCCGCTGCAGCCGCCCAGCCCCGTCCACCTGCTGGGGACGGACAATCAGGGGCGCGACCTGCTCAGCCGCATCATCTTCGGCGCGCGCATGTCGCTGTTCATCTCGATGGCGTCGGTGGGCGCCGGGGCGGTCACCGGGGTCGCGCTGGGCACGCTTGCCGGATACTACCGCAGCCTCGACGGTCCCATCATGCGGTTGAACGAGGTGATGCTGGCGTTTCCGGGGATCGTCGTGGCGCTGACCGTCGTGTCGATCCTCGGCCGTGGTCTGGAAAACTTGATCGTGGCCATCGCGATCGTGCAGATCCCCCAGTACATCCGGCTGGCGCACGGGTTGACCCTCTCGGTCAAGGATCGGGCGTATGTCGAAGCCGCCGTCGCGTCCGGTGCCACGGATGGGATCATCCTCCTGCGCCACATCATGCCGAACCTGCTCGCGCCGATCATCGTGCAGACCAGCCTCCTGATCCCAGGAGCGATCATGACCTCGGCGACCTTGAGCTTTCTCGGGCTGGGCGTGTCGCCCCCGACGGCCGAGTGGGGGGCGATGTTGCAGAACAGCCTGCAGTGGTCGCGTCTCGCCCCACACGTGATGGTCATCCCCGGGCTGGCACTGATGCTCGTGGTGTTCGGGTTCAACGTGCTGGGCGATGGGCTGCGCGACGCGATGGACCCCCGCCTGCGGCGGATGAGCGGCGGGTCGCCCGCCGGTTCGGGAGGGTAGACGGCATGACGCGCCAGACCGCTCGGCTGAGAGTGCCCTTCAACGACGTGCGCGTCCAGAACCAGCACCTGCGCGCGGAGCTCGATGCTGCGATCCAGGCTGTTATCGATGACGGCCGATTCGAGCTAGGGCGTGAGGTCTACGAGTTCGAGGCGGAGTTTGCCGCATACTGCGGCGTCCACCACGCCGTCAGCGTGCATTCGGGGACCGCGGCGCTCCACATCGCACTGCTGGCCTTGGGCATCGGCGCGGGCGATGAGGTGATCACGGTCGCCAATACCGACATGTCGACCGTCGCCGCGATCCGCTTTACCGGCGCGCGGCCGGTGCTGGTGGATATCGACGCGTCGAGTCTCAACATGGATCCGGAGGCGCTGGCCCCCGCGATCTCACCCCGCACGAAGGCGATCATGCCGGTGCACATGTACGGGCGGCCCGCGGAGATGGCGCCGATCCTGCACGTCGCCCGGGATCATCGTCTGCTCGTCATCGAGGATGCGGCCCTGGCGACCGGGGCGACGTATCGGGGCGCCAAGACCGGCACGCTCGGCGACGCCGCAGGTTTCAGCTTCGCGCCTGGGAAGGTGCTCGGGGCGTTTGGGTGGGGTGGGATGATCACGACCGGCGATCCTGAGATCGCCCGCCGGGCCAGGATGTTCCGCGCGTACGGTGAGGATCCGGACCACTACCCGCCGCCGGCGGCGGGCTTCCGGTTTGCGGGAC
Source organism: uncultured bacterium (assembly GCA_967797525.1). Lineage (GTDB taxonomy): Bacteria > Sysuimicrobiota > Sysuimicrobiia > Sysuimicrobiales > Humicultoraceae > JBGPNN01. The sequence goes on from CBRGMJ010000303.1 coordinate 1,749, forward strand.
TGCACCCGGAAGTGGTGGGGTGGAACCTCCGGATCGACACGATCCAGGCGACCGTGCTGCTGGTGAAGCTACGCCACCTCGAGCCGTCGATCGAGGAGCGGCGCGCGATCGCCGAGCGCTACCGGCGCGGCCTCGCCGGATTGCCGGTTGTCGTCCCCGATGACCCGCCGCACATGCGGTGCGTCTACCGCAATGTCGTTGTCAGGGTTCAGCACCGTGACGCAGTGCGTCGGGCGCTCTACGACGCGGGGATTCCCACAGGCACGCACTATATCCCACCGGTGCACCTGCAGCCGGCCTATCACGACCTGGGGTATGCGAAGGGGTCGCTCCGCGAGACTGAACGCGCCGCCGACGAGCTGCTGACGCTGCCGATCTATCCCGGGATGCCGCCTGAGGACGTGGACCTCGTGGTTTCGGAGATCGCCCGCCTGGTCACCCGGTAGCGTAAACTACGCCGCGGTTTGCGCGACGGCCTGAAGCACCACTTCGGCGACTTCGTCGACCTGCTCGGGGAGCAGTCCAGCATACATCGGCAACGCGAGCAGTCGCGTCGCCACGTGCTCGGCCACCGGGCACGTCCCGGGCCCCAACCCCAGATGACCGTAGACGGGCTGCAGATGCACCGGCGGAACATACCGTAACGCCGTGGCGATGCCGCGGTCGGCCAGGACGCGCCGTACATGATCGCGGCCGGGCACCAGCACCACATACTCGCGCCACGCGTGGGTGCACCCGCCCCTGATGACAGGCGTCTTGACCGGCGTGCCGTGAAAATGCCGCGCATATCGATCTGCGACCGCCTGCCGCTCCGCCTGCCAGGCCGCCAGGTGCCGCAGCTTCACGCGCACGATGGCAGCCTGGAGATCGCTCAGATACACGAAGTGACCTTCCCGGAGATTCTGCTGACCACTGAGTCGCAGCCGTTCCGCCGGCGGCAGTTCGGATGACTCGGGATCCTGGCCGACGCCCCGCAGGAGCCTGGCCTCATAGGCCACTGCCGCATCGGGCGTCACGAGCATACCCCCGTCGCCGCCTCCGCCGATCACTTTGCCGATACCGAAACTGAAACAGCCCGCGGACCCGATGAGTCCGGTGTATCGGCCGTGGTACGTCGCGCCCAGCGAGAGACACGCGTCTTCGATGACGGCGAGGCCGTGGCGGGCCGCGATGTCCATGATCGGTGTCATGTCCGCCGGATGACCATACATATGCACCGGGAACACCGCTCGGGTCCGCGGAGTGATGTGCTGTTCTAACAGGGTCGGGTCCAGGTTCATGGTGTCGGGTTCGACGTCGCAGAGCACGAAGGTCGCGCCCGTGCGGCTGATGGAGGCCGTTGTCATCAAGTCGGAGTTGGGCACGGTAATCACTTCATCGCCCGGCCCGATCCCGAGTGCCTTCAAGGCGAGCAGCATCGCCGCCGTGCCCGACTGCACGGCGACCGCGTGGCAGCCGCCGAGTACGTCGCTCACGTCCCGTTCCAGCAGGGGACTTTGGAAACGGCCCGGAGA
>CBRGMJ010000304.1:0-3250 GCA_967797525.1 uncultured bacterium
CGTCGCGGCCGTCCTCGGCGAGCCCACCAGGTTCAGCGCGCGTGTGGGCACGCTTGAGGCCGGGTGGCCCGCCGCCGAGGCGGGGTTGAGGTCGGGCGACGAAATCGTGGCAATCAACGGCGTGGCGGTGACCAGCGGCGAGCAGGTCATCGAGACGATCCACCAGAGCGCCGGCAAACCGCTCACCCTCAGGATTCGGCGCGACCAGCAGGAGTTCGACGTGGCTGTGACGCCGCGTCTCGATCCCAAGCAGGGCTTCGGGCGCATCGGGTTCCAACCCCAGGCGATCCTGACGCGCGTCGGCCCGCTGCAGGCGCTGATATTTGGCTTTGAGCGGACCTGGGTCTATACTACGAGTCTGGTGCCGGCGGTGCGCAACTTGATCCGCGAAGGTCGGTTCTTCGAGAGTCTCGGCGGCCCGGTGGCGGCCGGCAGCGTGCTGGCGCAGACTGCGGCCATCGGTCTCTACGAGTTCCTCCACGTCGCGGCCTTTCTCAGCGTGATGATCGGCATTTTCAACCTGCTTCCCGTGCCCGCGCTCGACGGTGGGCGTCTGGCGTTTCTGCTCGTCGAGCGGTTGCGGGGCCGGCCGATCGATCCGCGGCAGGAAGGGCTGATCCACACCGTGGGGTTTGCGTTTCTGCTGCTGCTCATCGTTGGGCTCACCTTCCGGGACATCCTGCGTCTGTTGGGGCTGCCGGGGTGACAGGCATCGTCCCCGCGGGCACCTCACTGCCGCGCGCGCGCACGCGCACGGTACGTGTCGGCCGGGTTGAGATCGGCGGCGATGCACCCGTCTCCGTCCAGTCGATGACCATTACCGACACCCGCGACGTCGACGCGACGCTGGCGCAGATCTATCAACTCGCGTCGGAGGGCTGCGAGATCGCCCGCCTGGCGGTCCCCGACGTCGAGGCGGCGGACGCGCTCGCCGCGATCAAGCCGCGCAGCCCGCTGCCGATCGTGGCCGATATCCACTTCGACCATCGACTGGCGCTTCGAGCCCTGGACGCGGGTATCGACAAGCTGCGCATCAATCCGGGGAACATCGGCAGCCGCGAGCGGACCCGGATTGTCGCACGTGAGGCGAAGGCACGCGGCGTGCCAATCCGCATTGGCGCCAACATCGGATCGCTCTCAAAGGCCACGCTGCGCAAGTTCGGCAAACCCTGCGCGGCCGCGCTTGTCGAAAGCGCCCTCGACGACGTGCGGGTGCTGGAAGACCTCGACTTTCGTGACATCGTCATCTCGGTCAAAGCGTCCGACGTGCCGATGATGATCGACGCCTACTTGATGATCAGCGAGCGCACGCCCTACCCGCTCCATCTGGGCGTCACCGAGGCGGGGACCGCGTGGGCGGGCGGCATCAAGTCCGCGGTGGGCATCGGCGCGGTCCTCGCGCGGGGCATCGGCAACACGATCCGAGTGTCGCTGGCCGCGGAGCCGGTCGAAGAGGTCCGCGCAGCCTACGAGATTCTCAAGAGCCTGGGTCTCCGGACGCGTGGCGTCCAGTTCGTGGCGTGCCCATCGTGCGGCCGGGCCGAAGTGGACATCATCCAGATCGCGCAAGAAGTCGAGCGCCGCCTCCGGCACATCCCGGCCCCCGTCAAGGTCGCGGTGATGGGGTGCGCGGTCAACGGACCCGGTGAAGCCCGCATGGCGGACATCGGCGTCGCCTGCGGTCGCGGGATGGGCCTCATCTTTCAGGACGGCAAGATCGTCGCCAGCCTTCCCGAGGACCGGTTGATCGACGGGCTGATGGAGCACGTCTGGAAGATCGCCCGCGAGCGGTATGGGGTGACCGATGCGCCGGCGACCGAGGCGACGCCGGCTGCGTCTCGAACCCCGTGATCCCCTCCTGGGAAGTGCTCGGCCGGCTCCTCCTGGCCGTCGCGCTCGGCGGCCTCATCGGCTTCGAGCGTGAGAGCGTCGACAAGCCTGCCGGTTTCCGTACCAACATCCTCGTGTGCGTCGGTGCCGCGCTGTTCGCGTTGGTGTCGCGGGATGGATTCTTCGGCACGGGCGCCGATCCAGCGCGCGTGGCGAGCAACATCGTGGTCGGGATCGGGTTCCTTGGCGCCGGCACCATCTGGCGCACCGGGGGCGGCGTGTATGGTCTGACCACGGCGGCCACTCTGTGGAGCGTCGCCGCGATCGGCACGGCGTGCGGCATCGGCTACTACTACGGTGCCGTCGGAGCGGCGGGGATCGTCCTGGGCGTGCTCACCCTGTTCAAGAGCGTCGAGCGATGGCTGCCCCGCCGCGGGATCGGTCACTGCTTGGTGCAGATGGTTGATGTCCCCGGACAGTTAGGTCGAATCGGGACCGCGCTAGGTATGCTCGGCGTCAACATCGACCGCGTCGAGTTCACGGGTAAGATCGACAACAAGGTGACGCTCGATATGACCCTGCGGCTCCCGGCGCGTGTGGCGCGCGGCGATGTGCTGGTGGCGCTGGGTGAGATCGAAGGGGTCGACGAAGCCCGCTGGGAGAACTAAGACGTGATTCCCCTGCGGGACAGCACGCGCTCATCATCTGTTCCCATCGTCGCCTACACGCTGATCGCGGCCTGCACCGCGGTCTTTCTCTATACGCAGGGGATGACTGAAGAGACACGCGCCGCCTTCTATGCGACGTACGGGGCGATCCCCCGCGTCGTCCTCGCAGGCCCGTGGCCGCGCGCTGCGGCGGGGCTGCTGACCTACAACTTCCTCCACGGCTCGTGGCTCCATCTGTTGGGGAACATGTTGTATCTGTGGATCTTCGGCGACAACATCGAAGATGCCATGGGGCGCGGCCGGTTCATCGTCTTCTATCTCCTCAGCGGCGCGCTCGCGGGGCTGGTGCACATCGTGACGCAAACGGGGTCCGACGTCCCGCTGGTGGGCGCGTCGGGGGCCATCGCGGGCGTCCTGGGCGCCTACCTGCTGCTGTATCCCGGCGCCCGCATTCTCTCGCTCGTGTTTTTTGGATGGTTTATTCGCCTCATGGAGCTCCCCGCCATGCTCGTGCTGTCGCTGTGGTTTCTCCTGCAGGTGGTCGAGGGGCTCTGGTCTCTCGCGGCGCCCGGCGTGGTGACCGTCGCGTTCTGGGCGCACGTCGGTGGATTCATCGCCGGTGTGGTACTCGTCCGGCCTTTCACGGTCCGGCCCCGAGCGGGCTGCACCGGCTGACTTCTCCCCTCACGCGGGTTTTGCTATAGTGTGGCGGTGACCTGTCGGGGGTCAATTGATTTCCGAATCGTGGGAGG
>CBRGMJ010000305.1:0-3250 GCA_967797525.1 uncultured bacterium
GGCGGATCACATTGAAGGGGTTGTCGGTCGAATCGACGACGAACTGCTGCGCCCGCTGGCTGACGCCGATACCGGTCCGGCCCGCGATCACCGCCGGAATCCATCCGCCCGAGGGCGTGATCGACACGACCCAACCCGAGCTATCTGCCGCCTCAATCGACGTGGTCCCGCGCCGGAACGCCTCATCGAATGCCGCGAGCGCCGTTTCGTCGCCCTCCGAAGACGTGGTGGCCGGACGTGGAGACCACTGTTGGAGGAGCGGCAAATACGGGTTGGTCCCCCCCTGGAATGGATAGGGATCGCCCGGTTTGATGTCGGGATCGTTCCGGTCGGGATTGATCAGCTGCGCGCGCTGCCGCGCGTATTCCTTGGACAGCAGCCCGCGAATCGGCTCCTCGGGCGGGAACGCGGGATCGCCGTAATAAAAGTCGCGGTCGGCGAACGCGAGGTTCATGGTCTGGTACAGGGTGTGGATGTAGCGCGTGCTGTTGTAGCCCATCGCCTTGAGATCGAAGGTCTCGAGGATGTTCAGCGCCTGGAGCAGCGCCGGCCCCTGCGTCCACGGCTGCAGCTTGTAGACATCGATGCCGCGATACTGTGTCATTACTGGCTCTTCTGTTTTGACGCGCCAGTTGGCCAGATCCGGCAGCGTAATGAGCCCACCCTCCTCCTGCACCCCACGCACGAACTCTTGCGCGATGTCGCCACGATAGAACCGCTCGTATGCCGCCATGATCGCGTCGCGCCGGCTCTTGCCGCGGCGCAGCGCCTGTTGTTCCGCCTCGACGAGTCTGCGCAGCGTCGCGGCGAGGTCCGCCTGCCGGAAGATCTCGCCCGCTTCTGGCGCTTCACGCTTCTCACCGACGTGCGGCAGCATCACCGCGCGCGAATAGCGCCACTGTTTAAGCCAGCGCTTCTGGCGCTCGATCGAGTTTGCCGTCTCCGCGTCGATGGGATACCCGTCGGCCAACCGGATCGCCGGCTCGAGGACCTCGCGCAGGCTCAGTTTGCCGTAGTCGGCGAGCATCACCATCAGCCCACCCGGCGTGCCGGGAGTGATGGCTGAGAGCGGACCGTACTCGGGTGGGAAGCGCATCCCCTTGGAGCGGTAGAAATCCGCCGTCGCGCCGGTGGGGGCGACGCCGAGGGCGTTGATTGCAATGACTTTCTTGGTCTGAGGATTGTAGATCAGGGCCTGCGTCTCTCCGCCCCACGACAGCACGTCCCACATCGTGGTCACGGATGCGAGCATGGCGCAGGCGGCGTCCACGGCGTTGCCGCCGCGCTCGAACATCATGGCGCCTGCGGTCGCGCCGAGGGGCTTGCCGGTGATCGCTACCCAATGTCGGCCGTGCAACGGCGGTTTCTGGGTACGCTGCGCCGGCAGGGTCGTCGGAAGAATGCAGAGCGCGATCAACAGGAGGCGACGGGCGGGGGGGGCCATCTGTGCTCCGAGAAAGGGACCGATTGGAAGCTATCTTACCCCCATGCGGCTGGCCATCGTTCCCCGCACGCGCGCCGGGCGGATCCGTATGCTCGCACTAGCAGGCATTCTGCCGCTCCTATTCCTCGTTATCTGGCTCTTCACCGTCCGCATGCCCGGTTCGGCCTTCACCGGCCCCCTTCCGCCGCTCACGCCCAATCAGATGAGCATGCGCATCGCGCTCGAGCGGCACGTACGCTTTCTCGCGCAGACGATCGGAGTACGGGGCGACAGAAACTGGACCAACGTGTACCGCGCGGCTGCCTACATCGAGCGCACACTCAAAGACCTGGGCTACCAGGTGGTGTCGCACGAGTTCTCGGCGTACGACCGCAGCTATCGCAACATCGAAGCGACGCTCCCCGGCATGAATCGTCCGCAGGAAGTCGTGATCGTCGGCGCGCACTACGACACGGCCGACGAGGCCCCGGGAGCAGACGACAACGCCAGCGGTGTGGCCGGCGTGCTCGAGCTGGCGCGTGTGTTTGCGGGCGAACGCCAGTCCCGCACGATCCGGTTTGTGTTCTTCCCCAACGAAGAGCCGCCGTTCTTCCCAACGGCGAACATGGGCAGCCGCCACTACGCGACCGCGGCGCGGGCGCAAAACGATCAGATCACGGGGATGTTGTCGATTGAATCGATCGGGTACTACGACCTCGACAAAGGCAGCCAGCGTTATCCGTTCCCGTTGAACCTGGCGTATCCCGACGTCGGCGATTTCATCGGCTTCGTCTCGAACCTCAGGTCGCGCTCACTGCTCCATGAGGCCATCAGCGCGTTTCGCGCGCACGCCACGATGCCCACGCAGGGCGCGGCCGCGCCGTCCTGGGTGCCGGGGGTGTGGTGGTCGGATCACTGGGCGTTCTGGCGGGAGGGGTACCCGGCGATCATGATCACCGACACTGCCCCGTACCGAAACCCGTTCTACCACACGCCGCAGGACACGCCGGACAAGCTGGACTATCCCCGGATGGCGCGCGTCGTCCACGGGCTGACGCACGTCGTGCGCGCCATCGCGAACTGACGCTTACGCGCCCCCCCCGACTCGGGCGAACGCGCGCACGGGAAAACTCCCCATCCCCTTTACCCTTGGCGGCACCGCGAAGAAGGTGAAGTCGCCATCGGGCAGCGCCGCCAGGTTCGTCATGTGTTCGACGATCGCCACGCCGGCGCCGAGCAGAATCGTATGGGCCGGCCGGGCTCCATCCTTGTCGTCGTCGATGTTCAGCGAGTCGATTCCCACGATCCGCGCGCCCGCTTTCACCAGATAGTCAGCCGCGTCACGGGTCAGGAACGGGTGCTGGCCGCCGGCATAGGTGTCGGTACGCCAATTCGCGTCCCAACCGGTATGGACCAGAACGGCCTTGCCACGCACCTCTCGCCCCGAGAAGTACTCCGCATTCAGGGCTCGGGATTGCTGTTTAGTCGCGCGGAACACCACCCCCGGGAGGTCTGCGACCGCCTCGAGCGCATACCCCGCCACGTCGGCACCGCCCGCGTACCGATGGAACGGAGCATCGATGTAGGTACCGGTATTGGCGAGCATATCGATCTTGCCGATTTGAAAGGTGGTGCCCGGTGCGTAGCGCGCCGCAGACGCCTCGCGCGACAGCCAGTCGCTGATCGCTGGTACTGGGAGGCCCCGATAGGTGACCATCCCATGCTCGATTTCATGCGAGAGATCGATCAGGCGGGCCATATGCGAGCCAGCGCCCTCAAGAGATTGCTCTCGGGCGTCGTTCCGTCGGGCGCTTCAGAGAGGACGAT
>CBRGMJ010000306.1:0-3248 GCA_967797525.1 uncultured bacterium
GGCCTCAGTGTTTTTTGGAGCGGACCCCGGGGATCTTGCCGAGCCTCTATCTGACCAGCCCCAGGCCCAGAAGACCGACAATGATAAGATAGATCGCCACGATGTAATTGAGCAATCTGGGTATCACGAGAATGAGAATCCCGGCGATCAGCGCCACCATGGGTTGGAAGGCCGCATCGATCCGCATGATTTTCCCCCTGACTCCAGACTACGCTGCGCGCATCGGCCGCGTGCCCGCGACCAACATGGCAATGCCGCCCGCGAGCGCCAACCCGCCAAGTACTGGCGGGAGCGGGATCGTGCGCTTCTCCTCGACCTGCGCCCTGACTGGACCGACGTCCAGTATGGTCTTGCTGCGCGTATAGGTGATTCCCTCGTAAGCGAGCGCGATGACCCCGACGGCAATCAACAGAATTCCAAACAACACCGACGTCTTCATGACGATCGTCCCCCCTCAGCGGAAGATAGAGTCTATTTACCCGATCGGGCCGCCTCGAAACGCGCTTCGGTGTTTGAGTAGAGTGGGTGATGGGGTAAATGACTCTCGAGTGGTCACGTCTATTCATGGAGGTTGACGATGGGTACCCGCGAGCACGGCAAGCATCGGGACCGGCTGCAGGAGCTCGTGACCCACCTTGGCCGCGACGACATCGGAGTCGGCGAGGTCAGTGAGTCGGATGACCGCGTTCGTTTCACATTGACACGGGGCGAGCACGCGCTCCAAGCTGACATGCCGCTTGACGTACTGGCTGATCATGATCGGGCGCTGGCCGCCATGCTGGCCATTGTGCCAGCCCTGAGCAAGGCTATTGAGGAAGAGCATATCAAGGCGGCCCGCCGGTAGTTTCACGCACGACGAGCGTCACGTGCCGCGCGCAGCTGTGTTGCAGCCCCGAGCGGCGTTGAGTAAACTTGGGTCGTGACGCTTGATCTGTTCGATTCGCACCTCCATCTCGATGACGAGGGATTCGCCACCGACCTCGACGCCGTACTGAACCGCGCGCGGGGCGTCGGCGTCCTCGGGTTCGTCACGCTTGGAACGTCACTGGCGTCCAGCCGGGACGCGTTGGCCTTGGCAGAACGGTACACGGACGTCTACGCGGCCGTGGCGATCCACCCACACGACGCGGCCGATGCCACGGCTGACACGATGGAACTTTTGTCCATGTTGGCGCGTCATCCACGTGTAGTGGCCATTGGCGAGACCGGGCTCGATTATCATCGCAACTTTGCGCCAAATGAGGTACAACAGGAAGCCTTCCGTGCCCACCTCGCGCTGGCACGCACGTTGGATCTGCCGGTGATCATCCACAATCGCGACGCGAACGCCGACGTGATGGGCATCCTGGCGGAAATACCGCCCCGGTGCGTCATCATGCACTGCTTCTCGGGATCACTGGAGATGGCGCACACGTGTCTCGACCGCGGGTATTTCCTGGGACTGGGTGGGCCGGTCACCTATCGCAACGCGCGGCGCGCGCTGGATGTCGCACGCTTCGTCCCGCCGGACCGCTTGCTATTGGAGACCGACGCTCCATACCTCCCGCCGGAGCCGCATCGGGGGAAGCGCAACGAACCCGCCTACCTGCCGCTGATGGCCTGGGCGATTGCGGATGTGCGGGGGGTCTCGGCCGGGACGGTGGCCGAGCTGACAACCGCCAACGCGCGCCAGGCATTTGGTCTCGTCCGGGCCCCGGCGAGGGAATGAATCCTGAGGGAATGATATGAGGGCTCATTTTCGCCGGTCGCAGATCGTGGTTCTCATCCTCCTGCTGCTCATTCCGCTCCTTGCAACGCCGTTTGCCACGTCGGCAGCGCCGGCCGAGGACCGTGAGATCGCGCTGGGCCGCCAGGGCGCCGCATCGATTGAGGCCCGATTACCGATCGTAAAGGAAGGCCCGGCCGCCGAGCGCGTGAAGCGCATCGGCACGGTGATTGCCGCCGTGACCGAGCGGCCGCGTCTGCCGTGGTCGTTCAAGGTTGTGAACATCGATCAGGTCAATGCGGTGGCGCTGCCGGGTGGCTTCGTCTACGTCACGACGGGCCTATTGAATTTCGTGCGCAGCGATCACGAGCTGGCCGGTGTGATGGCGCACGAGGCCGCCCACGCGGCGCACGGCCATGGCATGATCATGATGCAGCGATCCAACCAGGCGTCGATCGTCATGATCCTGGTGGCGATCTTGACACGTGACCCAGCCTTGATCCAAGGCACCAGCATCGTGGGCAGCGGGATGATGGCCGGCTACTCGCGCGAGATGGAGCGCGATGCGGACCTCACCGCCATCAACTATCTGAGCAAGACCTCGTACAATCCCGTGGGCATGTTGACCTTGCTCGAGCGCCTCCTGCGCTTCGAGCAGATGACCCCGCAGCCCCAGGCGCCAGCGTTCGCGGACCATCCCTCAACCGCTGAGCGCGTCCAGTACGTGGAGGCCGAGTTGCGCGCGCGCCGCATCGCCCTCAACCGCCGCGCGCCGGCCAACTATCTGGTGCTGACCGTGCGCGAGGGCTCGGACGCCGGGGTGGCATACGGGGAGATCCTGGTCAACAGCCGGTCGATCGTTCGACTGGCGGACCTTCCCCGGATCAAGGAGGCCGCCGAACTCCTCGATCGTCTCTTCGATAGCGATCTGGAACCGTACGAAATCGTCGCGCGTGAGAGTTCCGATGGGTGGGGCCTCTTCGCCCGCGGGTGGGCGGTCTTACGACTCAGCGCATCGGACACGCCGCAGGGGAGCAGCGTGCGCGAGTTCGCCGTGACTATTTTGACCCGCCTGCGATTGGCCATCGACGAAGATATCCGGCGCCGGAGACTGCAGGGCTAGATAAACTGTTGAGACGAACACCCGCGCTCTTCATCGTGACGCTAGCCCTCATAACGATTCCCGTCGACCTGCATGATATCACTGCGCCTGAGGCGATCGCGCAAACTGATCCGGTCATTGCTGCGGCTGGGGATATCGCCTGCGACCCCGCTAATCCCGACTACAACCAGGGGAACGGCACGCCGAATACCTGCCGGATGGGTGAGACCGCCGAGATCATCGCCGGCCGGCGTCCGACCGCTGTGTTGACTCTCGGCGATAATCAGTACGAGGACGGTGCGCTGGCGAAGTATCAGGTGTCCTACGAGGGGTCCTGGGGTCGGTTCAAGTCCATCACGCGTCCCTCAGTCGGAAACCACGAGTACGGCACGCGCGGGGCCGCGGGGCATTTCGCCTACTTCGGTGCGGCGGCGGGGGATC
>CBRGMJ010000307.1:0-3247 GCA_967797525.1 uncultured bacterium
TCGGCAAAGCTCACAATGGGTTTGTACCCCAGGGACGCACCGGCCCGGGAGATATCGGCCAGGGTGTGCCGTACATCGCCGCGGCGCGGCTCGACGTGGTTGCGTTCTGCGCGTTTGTTCGTGATGCGCTCGATCGTCGACACCAGGTCCATCAGCGTCAATCGTTCGCCGCACGCGATGTTGAAGGCTTCGCCCTCTAGATTGGGGGCGTTGGCCGCGAGAAGGTTGGCGGAGACCACATTGTCAATGAACGTGAAGTCGCGTGACTGCAGACCGTCACCGTGGATCTCCAACGGCTGCCCCTGGAGCGTCCACATGATGAACCGCGGGATCACGGCCGCATACTGCGATGCCGGATCCTGCAACGGTCCAAAGACATTGAAGTATCGCAGTGAGACCGTCGACAGCCCGTAGGTGCGGGCGAAGACACGACAGTAGTGCTCCCCGGCCAGTTTAGACGCCGCGTACGGAGAAATCGGCGCAGGCATCTGGTCTTCCCGCTTGGGGAGCACCGGATCGTCGCCGTACACGGAAGAGGACGATGCGCTCACGACGCGCCTCGCCTTCGCGGCGGCGGCGGCAATCAGGATGTTCAAGGTGCCGTTCACGTTGTTTTCGTTCGCGCCCCGCGGATCATCGACGGATCGCGGGACCGACCGCATCGCGGCTTGGTGAAAGACAACCTCAACGCCGTCGCAGGCCTGCCGGCAGACCTCAAGGTCGCAGATATCGCCGTTGAGGATCTCCACACCATCGGCCTGCACCCGCCCGCCCGCCGGAACCTCTTGCAGCTTCTGCTTGAGGACATACTCCAGATTTGCGGGATGGCCGGAGGAGAAGTTGTCCAGCACGCGGACGTGATACCCATGATCCACCAGACCCCGCGTCAGGTGGGCCCCAATGAATCCGGCGCCGCCGGTAACCAACGCTCGTGCCATTCCCTGCCTCCTGCCCCGCTCAGCCAAGCTCGATCTCTGAGGAATCACCAAGGTTGATCCGTGAAGCCCGGCCGCTGACCGTGGCCCGCTCGCCGATGATCGAATGCTCCAACAACACACCCTCCAGCGCGGCGCCGGCGTTCACGATGCTGTCCCGCACCACCGAGTTTGTCACCCGGGCGCCCTCCGCGATCGACGTAAACGGCCCGACGACCGAGCCCTCGATCTGTGCGGAGGGATCCACGTACGACGGCGACAGCACGACCGAGCCTCGCAGGCCGCTGGGCATCGGTCGCTCCGACGTCAGCAGCTCGCGGTTTGCCTCGAGGAGCGCCTCTGGAGTCCCGCAGTCATACCACCCGTTGATCTGAAACGTCTGCATCCGTTCTCCGGCCTCGACCATCATCTGCAACGCGTCGGCCAGCCAGTACTCGCCGCGGACGACCCGCTGTTCCCGCACCATGCGCTCCAAACACTCCCCCAGCAGCGCGGGGTGGCGGATCAGGTAGACGCCGACGATGGCCTGGTTGCTGACGGGCACCTCGGGCTTCTCCACGAGCCGCCGGACACGTCCATCGATCACCTCAACGACGCCAAACCGCCGCGGGTCGGAGACTTCGTGGGTTCCGATCGCCGACTCGTTGAGCGCGAGCACCCGCGGCAGATCGGCCTTGATGAGTGTGTCACCCATGATGATGAGCGCACCGTCGCCATCCAGGTGCTGACGCGCCACATAGATGGCGTGTCCGTTGCCCAGGGGCTCGACCTGCTCGACAAAGTGGACCTTCAGCCGGTACCGGCTCCGGACGAACTCCTCGATCTTCTCGCCGAGGTGCCCAACGACTAGCACGACCTCGTCGATACCGACCGCGACCAATTCATCTAGGATGTGCCCAAGGATCGGGCGTCCCGCGACATGCATGAGCGCCTTCGGCTGCGTGTGCGTGTGCGGCCGCAGCCGGCGCCCCACGCCGGCCACGGGAATGATGGCCTTCATGGCGCCTCCATCAACGTTCTCACAGGGCTCCTCCGCGGCGCCCTTCTTAGAGGCCGCGGCCGGTGAGTACGAGGCCGATCGTCTTGACCAGAATCAGCGTATCAAGAAAGACGGAACAGTGCTTGATGTAGTACAGGTCATACTGCAGCTTGATCATGGCGTCATCAGTCGAGCGGCCGTAACGATAGTTCACCTGGGCCCAACCCGTCAGTCCCGGCCGCATGGCGTGCCGCGCACGATAGAACGGGATGCTGGCCTCCAGCTTCTTGACAAACTCTGGCCGTTCGGGTCTGGGCCCCGTCACCGACATCTCTCCCCGAACGATATTCATCGCCTGAGGCAGTTCATCGATGTGAAGGCGGCGGAGCCATCGACCGACACGCGTGACCCGCTCGTCGGCCTCCTGGGCCCACATCGGACCCGCCGCCTCGGCGTCCTCGACCATCGTACGAAACTTGACGAGGGTGAACACGCGGCCGCCCTGTCCCACACGCGCCTGCCGGTAGAAGATCGGACCCCGACCCTCCAGCCGAACCGCCAGCGCAACCACCGGCAGGACCGCGAGCGCCACCACGGTCCCGGCCAGGCCGAACAAGATATCTGTACCCCGTTTCAGGACGAGATACACGCGGTTCGAGTCGCGGTCGGTTGGGAGGACGACGTGCAGGCTCTTTCCGGCGTGTTCCACAGGCACCCTGCCGGTGAGCCGCTCGTAGACCGTCTGCATGAGCGTGACCTGGGTGCCGCGCTCGTGGCAGTCAAGGATCGCCTGCAGGAGCGGGGCCTCGAGCGTCTCGTGCCGGATCACCGCGACGATCACCTCGGAAACGCGGTGTTCGTACACCAGCCGCCCCAGATCGGCGGACGTGCCCATCACCGGCAGGTCACCGACTGCGCTACCCAGCCGGGAGGGATCGTCGTCGACAAACCCTGCGACCTCGTACTCGCTGCCGGCGTGGGTGCGCAGAGCCTCCGCGAGCGCGCGTCCTGCCCAGCCCGCGCCGACAATCAGGACCCGATGGCGGAACGTCGGTTGCACGAGCAGACGTGCGTAGGCGGTTCGTCCGAGCGTCACCGCCCCAACCATGAACACGACGAAGGTGGCCGCGGTCAGGCGAGAGTACAGCAGCGGCGGCGTGATCACCGGGGTGACGAGATAGGCGACCGCCGCGACGAGGGCGGCCGCTGCGGCAGTCGCCGCGCCGGTGGACACCCGTGATGCGGTGCGAAGATCGTACATACCCATCAACGGCGCGCCAACGGACCATTCGCCGATGAGCAAACCAAACCACGACGTGTGCGCAGAGACGGT
>CBRGMJ010000308.1:0-3241 GCA_967797525.1 uncultured bacterium
GTGCGCGGGAGAGGGCCACCTGCACGGTATAGGCACGGACCGGGCGGTCGGTCAGGGGAAGGCGAACCGTGAATCGCTCGTTTTTCCCGGCGGCCAGCCCCCAGGGGACGCCGTCGCTACCGAGGAAGACAGCGTCCCCTGTGGGCGCATAGCCGGTCGCGTCGACAACCAACCCGGCGACGGCATTCACGCCTCGGTTCTCCACGCGGCCGCTGATCGAGAGGAATCGAGCATCGAGAACGTGGGAGACGTTTGAGACGGCCAGTGGCACACCCGAGTCTGCCGCGATCCCTGCCAGGGGCAGGCTCAGCGCGAACACAAGAACGGCGAGTGCGACCCACCAGCGGATGCCGCCCACCCATTCAGTGTACCACTCTATGGAGAGTCGCCACCGCCGGCGGATCGTCTACACAGAACCGGCGCTGCGCCCGCTGGGCGTCGCTTCCTGAGACGGCGTCCCGTACGTGTAGAATGTCTCCGGCAGCTTCCCGCCAAACCAGATGCTGCTCTTCTCGAGGTCCGATTCGTTGGCGACGTCCCACACTACGGTCTTCCACGTTGGATCAAAGATCAGGTAGCCCGCGTCTCCGAATAGCTCGACCCGATTGCCACCCGGCTCAAACGCATACATGAACATCGCCTGTGTGGTGCCGTGTTTGCCCGGACCGGCTTCGATCGTGATGCCGTAGTCGACGCACACGTCGGCGGCGTCGATCAAGTGCTGCGGGTAGCCGTACCAGTACGCCAGGTGGTGGAAACGCCCGGCCGCGCCCGTCGCGTCGCGCATGACAGCGATCTCGTGCACGAGCGGACTAACGCTCAGCCACGCGCCGACCTCGACACCGGCTTCGCCGATCTTTTGCTCACGAAGCCGGAACCCAAAATACTCCTGCAGGAATTCGCGCACCGGGCCGACGTGGCGCGTCATCAAGTTGACATGATCCAGACGCCGCACCGGGATGCCGCGGAGTGGTCGCTTCTGCGGCCGGCTGCGCAACAGGCTGCGCTTGTCGGCCGGAGCCTGATAGGACTCGATGTCCCAGAGCACTTCCATGGGATGCCCGTCGGGGGTGACGAAACGATAGGCGCGCCCGTGCCCGAGGTCGCCATCGCTCCACCCGCGTCCATAGGGAGTGGCCGCAAGACGCGTGGCGAGCGCCTCGAGCGCGTCCTCCGACGTCGCGCGCCATGCGATGTGCCGCATCCCGGGTCCGGACGATTCGGTGAGCCGCAGCGTGTGGTGGTAGAAGTCTTCGTACGCGCGTAGATAGACCGATCGACCATCTCGGACGGTCTCTTCGAGTCCGATGACGTCGCGGAAGAACCACAACGACTCTTCCAGCCGTGGGGTGAGCAGTTCGACGTGCGCCAGCTGCGCGATCACCGGCTCTGACGCGCTCATCTGCATCCTCCGCGGGCCGGGCGCACACCGGCTCGGCCCGCCATACATCCTTTCGCACCGCATACGCAGCGTCCCTTGCGGAGAGGGGTTGTACCCTGACGGCGAGTAGAGAGAGGCATGGTCATCCATTTGCTCGACGTACCGTACAGTCTCGGTCGAGAGGCGATGGGCTCAGGGCTTGGCCCAGGGCGACTCCTCGATGCGGGGCTGCCGGCGCTCCTTCAACACTCCGGCCACCTCGCGCGCGTGGTGCATGTCCGGCGCGCCGAGGATTTCAGGCACGAGATCGGCGCCGCGTTCGACGTGAGCCGCACCCTTGCGGGGAGCGTGCGGGAAGCCATCGAGGGCGGCGCATTTCCCCTGGCGCTCGCCGGTGACTGCAGTGCGTGTCTGGGGATCCTGGCCGGCATGATTGGCGGGAGAACCGGCATCGTCTGGTTCGACTCGCACGGCGACTTCAACACTCCCGAGACGACCGTGACTGGGTTCCTCGGCGGCATGCCCCTGGCCGCGGCGGTGGGCCGATGCTGGACGGCGCTCTGCGCCGCCATTCCCGGCTTCCAGCCGATTCTCGAATCACGCGTCGTCCTCTGCGACGCGCGCGCCCTGGATCGACGGGAAGAGGAAGAGCTTCGCACGTCCGCGGTGCGGGTAGTCGACGCGCGGCGCGTCGAACGGCTGGGAATTCAGGAAGCATTGCGCCACCCCGTGGACGCGCTGGCGGCCGAGGTTGACAACGTGTATGTGCACATCGATCTTGACGTCCTCGATCCACAACAGGTGCGCGCAAACAACTACGAGGAGCCCGGCGGTCTGACGGCAGACGACGTGATCGCGGGTCTCGAGGCTGTGGCGCAGCGGGTGCCGATCCGCGCGGCCGCCCTCACCGCCTATGACCCGGCCTACGATGCGAGCGGCCGGGCTGCGACAGCCGGTGTCCGGATCGTCTCGGCGATTGCCGACGCTGTCGGTGCGACACGCCGGTGAGGATCGGCCGGCGCGGGTACGCCCCGTCGGGGACGTCAGCCGATGGCGAGCGCGAGCACGCCGGCAACGATCGCCAGGGCGCCGATCAGACGTCGCCGCCCGTCGCCTTCCGCCAGCAGGCGCGTACCCATCGCTGTGCCGATGACGATGCTGACTTCTCGGGCCGGGGCCACGTAGCTGACAGGCGTGAACACCAGCGCCGTGAGCACCATGATGTACGCGAGCGGCGCCATGGCGGCAATCGCGATCGTCTCCAATCGGTGCGCCCGCCAATGCAGTTGCACGTCATCCCAGCGCGCGAGTGCCACCGGTGTCAGCAGCGCGAACCGCAGGATGCTCGATCCCCAATCCAACAGCAGCGGCGGAATGTGAAAGGCGCTCACCGCCTGCTTGTCCCATAGCGTGTAGGCGGCGATCATGACGCCGGTGAGCAGCCCGTAGCCGATCGCCCATCGGGCGTCCACCGTTGATCGTCGCGCCCCTTTGGGCCCGCTGGTGAGGACGAACACGCCGACGATGACCAGCCCCGCGCCGATCAGGGCGAGCCATGTCGGGCGCTCGCCAAAGAACGCGATGGCGGCGGCTGTCGAGAGGGCCGGCCCGGTGCCCCGCGCGAGCGGATAGATCAGCGAGAGATCGCCGAGCCGGTAGCCTCTGGTCAGCAACACGAAGTATGCCAGGTGGAGGACGGCGGTACCGGTCATGAAGACGATCTGCACAAAGCCGATCTGAGGGTGCTGCGTGAAGTAGATCCACGCGGCCACCGGAGCATAGATGACGCCCGACGCCGCGCACATCAGCCACAGGAAGCCCTCGCCCGCCCCAATGCGCTTGGCCAGCAGATTCCAGGTG
>CBRGMJ010000309.1:0-3239 GCA_967797525.1 uncultured bacterium
TACCCCTGATGATTCGCGCCGGTCTGCTGTGGCTCAGTGAACAACCCAGCATTTTTCGATTCGTCCGCCGCAACGGACTCGCCAAGCGATTCGCCTCCCGGTTTGTCGCCGGCGAGACGGTGGAAGAGGGCGTCTCGGCGCTGAAAGAACTGAACGCCGGCGGCATCTCCGCGAGCCTCGATCTCCTCGGCGAATCGGTGTCGAGCGCGGATGAAGCGCACGCGGCGCGCGATGTCTATCTCCGCACCCTCGATCGCATCCATGGCACGGGCGCCAACGCCAATGTCTCGGTGAAGCTCACACAGATGGGGCTCGACATCGCCGAGGCGCTGTGCGTCGAGAACATCAACGCGATCCTGGCGCGCGCCAAGCAATACGGATCGTTCGTGCGCATCGATATGGAGGGCTCCGCGTACACCGAGCGTACGCTGGATCTGTTTCGGCGCGTGTTCTATCCGGCATTCGGGAACGCCGTCGGCGTGGTGCTGCAGTCGTACCTGCGGCGCACTGCCGATGATGTCGACGCGATGATCGCGCTCGGCGCGCGCGTGCGCCTTTGCAAGGGCGCCTACAAAGAACCCGCCACCGTCGCGTTCCCCGACAAGAAAGACGTGGACGCGACGTATGTGGCCTGCATGGAACGCCTGATGGAGCGTGGCAATTATCCCGGCCTGGCCACCCACGATCCGCGGATCCTCGCGCGCGCCAAGGCGTTTGCGGCCGAGCGGAAGATCCCGGCGGACCGCTACGAGTTTCAGATGCTCTATGGGGTGCGGCGCGATCTGCAGCATGCCCTCAGGAAAGAGGGCTACGGGATGCGGGTCTACGTCCCGTTCGGCACCCATTGGTATCCCTACCTGATGCGCCGCCTGGCCGAGCGGCCCGCCAACGTCGCGTTCATCGTCGGCAATGTGATGCGGGAGTCGTTACGGCGGAGTTGACGGCCGACGGGACCTTGGGCGGCTACCAGCGCGTGCACCAGCGCGCGCCGGCGTTCAGCGGATCGGATGGCCGCGCCTATTCGGTCTCGACGTTCGTCGACGACGATCCCGATCCCGCCGGCCGCTACGGTGCCGCGCTGCTCTTCGTCCGCTGGTCCGAGAGCGGCGAAAAGCCGGACGGGCATCTCGAGACCGATTACCTCGCTTTCGGCAAGACACCGGACACCGCGTTGGCGCCGGTCCTTGCCCTCTCGCTGCAGGAGGTGAAAGCCCACCTCGATCGGTGCATCGCGCCATGACCACAGGGGTCGTCCTCGCGCGCACCGGCGGGACCTTCCGGGTGCATACCGCGGCCGGCGAGATCGAGGCGGTGCTCCGGGGGAAACTCAAGCATAAGGACGACGACCGCGTGGTGGCGGGTGACGTCGTCGAGCTGGAGTTGCAGCCCGAGGGAGCGACGGGTCCCGCGTCGATCGCGGGGGTCAGGGAGCGGCGATCAGTGTTGGCCCGGCGCGCCGGAACCAGGCGCCGCCTGCAGCCAATCGCCGCCAACGTGGACCAGGTGGTGACGGTCGTGGCCGCGGCCGATCCCGAGCTCAACGCGCGCATGCTCGACCGGTTGCTGGTGATCGCCGAGGCGAATGCGCTGCCGGCGGTGATCATCGTGAACAAGGTCGAGCTCGATCGTGATGGCGAGATCTTACCACGCATCGTCGCGCGCTATTCAGCGGCGGGGTATCCCGTGCTCGCGACGTCGGTGAAGGTCCCCGTAGGCTTGCCGGCGCTGCGCGATCTGCTCGCCGGGCGCGAGTCAGTGGTCTGCGGGCCGTCAGGCGTGGGAAAGTCGAGTTTGCTCAACGCGCTGCAGCCGGGGCTCAATCTGCGCATCGGCGAGATCAGCAACTACTGGCGCACCGGCAAGCACACCACCACCGCCGCGGTGCTGATTCCGATTCCGCTCGGCGGCTACGTCGTCGATACGCCGGGGATGCGCGAGGTCGCGACCTGGGGGCTCGACCCCGAGATGCTGGCGCCGTGTTTCCCGGAGTTTCGGCCCTATCTCGATGGCTGCAAGTTCGACAACTGCCGGCACCTCTCGGAGCCCAAGTGCGCGGTGCGGGACGCGGCGGCCGAGGGAAAGATCGATCCCGATCGCCTGGCGTCGTATGCGAAGGTGTACGAGGAGATCAACGTGCCTTCCTGGTCCACCGGCCAGCGTCGCGGGAGGTGACCTTCTCCATCATCTGCCCGAACGCCTGATCCAAATCGATACGTTGTGAGTTGGCGAGACAAATCACCACGAACAGGATGTCCGCCAGCTCCATCGCCACCGCCCCCTCGACTTCTCCCGGCTTCTTTGGCTTCTCCCCAAAGCGGTGATTGATTTCCCGCGCCAACTCGCCAACTTCTTCGGCGAGCCGGGCGACATTGCTGAGGGGGGAGAAGTACCCCTCCTCGAACTGACCGACCCACTGGTCTACCGCCGCCTGCGCCTCTCGAAGACTCACGCGAACCTCTGACGAAATGAGCCGCCGCTCGTGACGACGCTGCCCGACCTGGTCGTGCCCTTTCGCGGCGAGCGGTACCGCGCCACCGAGAACCTGTCCAAACTGATCGCGCCGCCCTACGACGTGATCGACCGCGGCGCCCGCGCCAAACTCGCCACGATGGACGACCACAATATCGTGCACTGCATGCTCCCGGAAGCGCCTGCGGGTTGGGCGGGCGGCGACAAATACGCCTGGGCCGCCGCGCGCCTCGCCGAGTGGCGCACCGCGGGTGTCTTGTCGCGCGACGCCAAGCCGGCGTGGTACGTCATGGCGCAGGATTTCACCCTGCCCCGTGGGGAGCGCCGCACCCGCACGGGGATGTTCGCCGCCTTGGCCGCCGAGGGGTACGGGCCGCGCCGGGTGCGCCCCCACGAGAAAACCCACGCGGGACCCAAAGCGGACCGACTGGCATTGCTCAAGGCCACGCGCACGAGTCTCGAGTCGATCTTTCTGCTCGCCCCTGACGAAGATGGGAGTCTGGCGCGGGCATTGACCACCGTGACCTCGACCCCTCCCACCTCGACGGCGGTGCTGGACGACGTTGCCATTCGCCTTTGGGTAGTTCCCCAGTCCCTGGTCCCGAGTCCCCAGTCCCCACTCTACATCGCCGACGGCCACCACCGCTACGAGACCGCCTCCACATTCGCACTGGAAGACCCGTCCGCTGACCGCATGCTGGCCTTCATCGCGTCCACCAAAGATCCCGGTCTCGTCGTGCTCCCGACGCACCGGGTCATCTTCGGCGCGG
>CBRGMJ010000310.1:0-3222 GCA_967797525.1 uncultured bacterium
GCGCGAGCCGACGGTCATCAACAAACACGCGTTGCGCAACGCGCTGATGCCGCTGGTCACTGTCCTATCGCTGGCCATCCCTGCCCTCCTCGGCGGTGCCCCGGTCACGGAGACCGTCTTCGGGTGGCCGGGTACGGGTCAATTGTTGGTACAGTCGGTGCTCTCCGGCGACCACATCGTCGCCATGGCGATGTTAATGATCATCGCGGTCCTAGTCGTCGCGGCGAGCCTGGTGGCCGATCTCGCCTACGCCTGGCTGGACCCACGCATCAGGTACGAGTGATCGAACATGGCGCACGCGCACCCTGATGCCGCGCAGCAGGCCATGCGTACGCCAAACCCGCCGGAGATCACGGGGTACTGGCGGATGGTCTGGCGGCGGTTTCGGCGGCATCGTCTGGCCGCGGTCGGCGCCGCGGTCACGGTGGGCCTGATCGTTCTGGCGGTGGCCGGGCCGGCGCTCACCGGGCACCGGGTCGACGTCGTGCGGCTGAGCCAGGTCTTCCGCCCGCCCGGAGCCGGACACCTGCTGGGGACGGACGAGCTTGGCCGGGACGTGTTGACGAGGCTGATGCTGGCCGGGAGGGTCAGCCTCGCGGTCGGTTTGGTGGCGACCTCGATCTCCACGTCAATCGGCACGCTGGTCGGCTTCATCGCAGGCTTTTACGGCCGCTGGGTGGACATCGGGCTGACGCGGGGCATCGAGATCTTCCTGAGCATTCCGTCGCTGGCCGCCATGTTCGTCCTGGCCAAGTTCTTGGGAACAGGCCTGACCAGCATCATTCTGGTACTCTGTCTGTTCGGGTGGATGTTCACCGCCCGGTTGGTGCGGGGGGAAGTTCTGCGCGTCAAGCGCCTCGACTTCGTAGACGCGGCGGTGGTCATTGGGGCCTCCAACCGGCGCATCATCATTCACCACCTGCTCCCCAACGTGCTGCCCCCGATCATCGTGACCCTCACGCTCGCGGTCGGGCAGGCGATCCTGGCGGAGAGCACGATCAGCTACTTCGGGTTGGGGATCCAGCCCCCCGTGGCCAGTTGGGGGAACATGCTGCAGAACGCGCAGGAATATCTCTGGTCGGCGCCCTGGCTCGCGATCTACCCTGGGGTCGCCATCCTGATCACAGTGCTATCGTTCAACTTCATGGGGGACGGGTTGCGCGACGCGCTCGATCCGAGCCTGAAGCGGTAGGCCGACATCAGATGACCCCGGGGGCACGAACGGGATGAGCACGGTGCGGATTGGCGTCTACGGCGCGGGGCAGATGGGGGGCGTACACGCGCGAACCCTGGCGGGGTTCGCCGGTGTCTCCGTCGTCGGCATCGCGGACGCTGACGAGGCCCGCGCGAGGACCACGGCCGCCGCCGCCGGCGCCGAGCCCTGCCCCGATCTGAACACGCTGCTGGCGATGCGTCTGGACGCGGTGTTCGTCGCCGTCCCCAACATCTATCACGCGCAGGCCTCCATCACAGCGCTCGAGCACGGCGTGGACGTATTCTGCGAGAAGCCCATGGCGACCAGTCTGGACGATGCGCGCCGCGTGCTGCAGACCGTCGAGCGCACAGGACGCGCGTACCAGATGGGGTTCAACCGCCGGTTTGCGCCGGCCTACGCCGGGCTGCGGGCGCTCGTGACCGGCGGGATGACCGTCTACTCCGGTACGATCAAGATGAATGACGGGGATATGCGCACGCCGGTCTGGTCCTCGAACCCCGCGATCTCGGGCGGCCTCCTTTACGACACGGGCGTCCATTTGTTGGACATGGCACGATGGATCTTGGGGCAGATCGACGAAGTCCGCTGTCTAGCCCGGTCGTCGTGTTACGCAGACCTGGATGACGCCGTCGCGCTGCTCCGATCCCGCAGCGGGGCGATCGTGACGTTCTCCGCGTGCGGCCACGCGACGTGGACGGCTCCCACCGAGCGCGTGGAGTTGTTTGGCGACCATGCCACCGCGGTGACCGAAGGATTCGAGCGGCTGATCCACGCGCCCGGATTGGGACGCTCGACCGCAATGCACGACTTCCGTGCCCTCCCCTACGAACAGCGGCTGGGTTATGAACAGGCAGAGCAGGCGTTTCTCGAGGCGATGGTCAGCGGCCGGCCAACGCCGGTTTCGGCCGAGGATGCCTACCGGGCGACGGAACTTGTCGACGCCTGCTATCGGAGCGCCGCGGACGATGGGACGCCCGTGCGGCTGGCGTGACGGCGCGAGTCATTTCGTCCACGGTAACGGATCGACCTTCACCCCGTTGACTCGCAGCTCCCAGTGAAGGTGCGGGCCTGTCGACAAGCCTGTGCTGCCGACGAGTCCAACAATGTCCCCTCGTTCCACACGTTGTCCGGCGGCAACCCGGAATTCGTGCATGTGCATGTACAAAGTCAGGACACCCCACCCATGATCGATCATCACCGCATTACCGCTGAGCGGGAGCAATTCGGCCACTCTGACGATGCCGCGTCCAGCGGCCCGCACGGGAGTCTCGGCATCCGCCGCAATGTCAGCGCCCCCGTGAAAGCCCGAGACCCGGCCCTGATAAATGCTCAGCACCCCGTACGGGGACGACATCCGTCCCTCGGCGGGCACCAGCATCGGGGCCTCCCACAACGCCTCGGGATGCCGTACCCGCAGCGCCTCCTGCACGGCGCGCCGCTCTCGGGCGACGGCCTCGGGTGTGATGAGCTTCTGAATCTCCGGATTGAACGTGATCCGGCGGGTGGGGAATGTCACTTTCGTCACCGTCACGTCTGTGCGCGTGCGGACGACTGTCCCCGATACTGTCACACCCTCGACCGCCACCACCTGCTTCCCGACCGGCATCGTCGGATCGGTCCCGAGGATCGTCAGCCAACTGTTCTGCCCCGTGGTGTACAGCGCCCAGGAACGGCCGGCGAATCGTACCGAGACGCCTTTGAGCTCTTCCGAGGTCTGGACGG
This sequence comes from uncultured bacterium, assembly GCA_967797525.1. Taxonomy (GTDB): domain Bacteria; phylum Sysuimicrobiota; class Sysuimicrobiia; order Sysuimicrobiales; family Humicultoraceae; genus JBGPNN01. The sequence goes on from CBRGMJ010000310.1 coordinate 2,939, forward strand.
TCAGCCTGAATGTCTGTCCCTGGCGGACGACGGCCGGCGAAGTCTTGATCGCAATCCCCGGGCGGGCGCCCTGCGCACGCAGTGAGCCCGCGCAGCCGAGGATGAGCGCCGCCAACAGCAGCACGGCCGCCGCGAGTCGGCTCGTGGCCGTCATGGGGCGCCCGCCTCCAAACCGTCGGGAAGCAGCCGGCGCGCTTCACGGGTGAGGGCCATACGGTCGATCTTGTTCGTGCCGGACACCGGCAGACGCTCGATAAAGAAGACTCGGCGGGGATGAGCATACG
>CBRGMJ010000311.1:0-3218 GCA_967797525.1 uncultured bacterium
CATACCCGGGGAGATCGACGAGTTGCAGCACGTCATCGACCTTGTGCGAGATCGCATCTGACGGCACACGCTTGAGGCGAAGACCAAAAGCGATGTTTTCGAACACGGTGAGGTGCGGGAACAACGCCAGGTGCTGGAAGACCATGTTCGTGGCCCGCCGGTAGGGCGGGACGTCCGTGACGACCTGCCCGCGCAGCAGCACGTCACCGGCGGTCGGATACTCGAGCCCGCCGATCATGCGCAGGGTCGTCGTCTTCCCGCAGCCCGAGGGACCGAGCAGCGAGAAAAACTCGCCGCGGCGGATCTGCAATGAAACCTGATCCACCGCGACGACGGTGCCGAAGTGCTTTGAGACCTCGCGAAGCTCTACGTCGTCGTCCACTATCGACCGATGCGCGCCACCACTTCTTTGTCCCAGCGCTCGCGCCAGACTGTTTCGTTCTGCGCCATCGTCGCCCAATCGAGCTGGATGGCGCGCTCGGTCTCCTTGGGGCTATACATCGGTTGATCACGCAGGCTCGGCGGCACCACGACCTTCTTGGAGGTAGGCACGAAGTTGTTGAGCACGGCCCACCGGGCCAGCCACCGTTCGGAGAGGACCAAATTGATGACCTCCTCTGCGATCCGCTTCTGCTGCGGTGTGACACCCTTCACGACCACCATGTACAGCGGGAAGGCGATCATGCCCTCGCGCGGAATGACAAACTCGAGTGGCGCGCCATCCCGCTTCCAGGTGAGGACGTTGCCACCAAACATGACGGACAACCACGCGTCACCGCGCACGATCAGATCGCGGGTATCGTTGTTGCTGTTCGCAAACACCGCGTACTGGCTCGCCCGCTCACTCCAGAGCTTGAAGCCGGCGTCGATATTCTTCTCGCTGCCGCCGTTGAGCCGCGCGGCCATGACGAGTCCGTTCAGATACCAGGCATACTTGATAGCCGTCACCTTGCCTCGAAACCGCGGGTTCCACAGGTCGGTCCACGACGTGGGCGCCTCGCGCACAAAGGCGGGGTTGTACATCAGCCCGACGGGCGCGGTGGAGAACCCGATGCCCTTGTTCCCGGGCCGTTTGTACGCGTCGAGGATGTTGGCCGCGTTGGGAATGTTGTTCAGGTCGAGCGTCTCCCACATGTCATCGACATCGCCCTGAAAGGCAAACGGCGTGTTGCTGTACCCGACATGCACGAGGGGCCGGTCGGGCGTGAGCTTTCGCGCGCTGACCATCTTGGGATAGACCTCGAAGTTCTGCCCCTCCAAGACCTCGATCTTCGTCCCCGGATTGCTCTGAGAATAGAACTTCGCGACTTCGTTGGCCACGGTGGGCAGGTTGACGCCGGACCACACAAACAGTGTGAGCCGTTCCGTGCCCCCGGCCGACGCCCGTTGCGCCAGCCCCAACGTCGCGCCGCCGATCTGCGCGAGTGCGAAGAGACCCAGCCCGGCCTTTGCGCCTTCGGTCAGAAACTCCCGTCTCTTCAGGCGTCGTGCCATCGGTGTCGCCTCCTCATAAGTGCTCCTCGAGCATGTCTTCGGGCGGTCTAGACGCGGTTCCTTCGTATGCCGGCAGGGGGTGGTTCCGGCCGGAGGGAATAGTGCCCGCGGAGGTGAGTGCGGTGAAGCGAGCGCTCCTGGCGGTGATCGTCACGGTCCTGCTCCTGGCATCCCTGGTTTCGGCTCAAACGGCCAGGCGTGGCGGCGTGGTTCGGGTCGGTCTCGACGCCGACACGACGGGTATGGACCCCCACTTCGCCAGCGCGGCGGTCGATCGACAGGTCTATCAGAGCCTCTATGACAAGCTCGTCGACATCAACCAGGACCTTGAGATCGTGCCCATGCTGGCGACCTCGTGGGCGCTCTCGAACAGCGGCCGGACGATCACCTTCAAGCTCAGACCCAACGTCGTCTTTCATGACGGCACGCCCTTCAATGCCGAGGCCGTCAAGTTCAACTTCGAGCGCATGCTCGAACCCGGCTCGTTTCGGCGCAGCGAGATCCTGCTCGTGCAACGAGCCGCTATCATCGACCCGCTCACGGTCCAGCTCGACCTCGAGCGGCCGTCCAGCGCACTCCTCGCGGTGTTGAGCGACCGCGCCGGCATGATGGTGTCGCCGACGGCGGCGCGGCGACTGGGCCGGGACTTTGCGCGTGAGGCAGTCGGCGCGGGGCCGTACAAATTTGTCGAGCGGAGACCGCAAGACCGGACGGTCCTCGAACGCTTTGACCGGCACTGGGACCGCACCGCGGGCAACGTCGATCGAATCATCTTCCGCCCGTTCACGGACGAGCAGGCGCGCCTCGCGAACCTTCGCGCGGGCGAGCTCGACATCATCAACCAAGTCCCGCCGTCTGAAATCCCGGCGCTGCGGACCGACGCTCGCGTGAAGCTGCTCGAGCGCGCCGGGCTCGGCTGGGCGGGCGTGTGGGTCAACACCACGTCGCCGACCCTGGGCCACAGAGCCCTCCGGCAGGCGTTCAACGCGACGATCGACCGCGCGACGCTCACCCGGGTGGTGTTTGGCGAAACCGCGTCGCCGGCCAACGGACCGTTCCCACAGGGCATGCTGGCATCCGACGCAGGATCCAACAGCCGGATCCCGGAGCGGAATCTGGATCTCGCCCGCGCGAAACTGCGCGAGGGCGGGCAGCCGACCGGGTTCACCTTCACGCTGAAGGTGCCGCCGGGGCGCGTCCCCCAGCAGATCGCGCAGGTGTTGCAGTCGATGGCCGGCGAGGCCGGTATCCGCGTGACCATCGAGATCGTCGAGTTTGGGACCCTGCTCAGCCAGATGGACAAGGCGCAGTACGACGCGGCGCTGGTCGGATGGAGCGGCCGCCCGGACCCCGATGGGAACGTGTACAACATCTTCAATACGGGCGGCGGGTTCAACTACTCTCAGTACAACAACGCGCGGCTGGATTCATTGCTGGAGGCCGCACGGATCCTCTCGGCGCCTGATCTGCGCCGGAGGGCTTACGCGGACGCGCTCACGATTCTCAATGACGATCTCCCGTATCTGTTCCTGTACTGGCCGAAAGAGTTCAAAGCGATGAGTCCGAAGCTGGCGGGGTTCGTCCACATCTCGGATGGAATGATACGGCTTCGCCACGCCTGGCTGAATCCGTAACTCCCGGCGGGCCCGGGCTCAGCCGTTCGTGACGACCCGGGCCCCTTCCAGGTTGCCGAGCATATACGAGTAATCGCCGGGGTTGACCGG
>CBRGMJ010000312.1:0-3211 GCA_967797525.1 uncultured bacterium
TCCCCCGACGCAGCGCCCGCACGTGCGCGGCCGCGATGCCCCGGGCGCCCACGTATCGCTGGCCATCGATCTCGATCTGCCACGCTTCGACCTGCCCCTGGCGGTCCCGGCGCCAAATACAGAACTCTTGTGCGGTCAGCACAAAGAGAAACTGCAGCGTGTCGCGGTCGTTGGTGGCCGGAGACTCATTGGGATATTGCTGGGGATCTTGAAACGAGGCGCCGGTACGCGCTAGCTCTTGTCGCATCGCCGCGGCCACCCGCTGAATATTTTCCGGCGCAATCGTCACGTGTTTGGCGCCGCGCGCCAGTTCGTCGAGCTCGGCGCGCATCGCCGCGTGACTGTAGAGGGTTGCGATGGCTGAAGCGGGGGTCGCCATCGGAGTCAGCCCTTGAGCCCGCTCATGACCACGCCCTGCACGTAGTACCGCTGCAAGATCAGGAAGAGCACAATGATGGGGATAGTCGCCATGGAGCTCGCGGCGAAGGTCAGGTCCCAGCGTGTCTGCACTTCGGTCACAAAGCTGGCAATCGCGATCTGGATGACGCGCTTCTCCGCGGCGGGCGCCGCGATGAGCGGCCAGATGAACGCGTCCCAGCTCGCCTGAAACCGGATCAGGGCAAAGGCGACGAGGGCCGGGACTGAGTTGGGCAGGACGATGCGGCGGAATGCCCCAAAATACGAGCAGCCGTCGATGCGGGCGGCCTCTTCAAGCTCCTTCGGAATTTCCTGGAAGAATTGCCGGAGCAGGAAGATCCCCAGGGGTTGGGCGACCCACGGGATGATCAGCGCCTGGTAGGTGTTGATCCACCCAAATGAGCGCACTTGTATATACAACGGGATGGCCAGCACCTCAAACGGGACGATCATCGTGGACAGAAAGATCCCGAAGAGGATGTTGCGGCCGGGAAACTCCAACTTCGCAAATGCGTAGGCCGCGAGCGCGTTCACGACCAGGCTGAGGGCCGTCACGGACACGGCGACAAACACGCTGTTGGCCAGATAGCGCGAAAATGGGAAGGGCACCATGTGGAACAGTTCTCGGTACGCGTCCAGGGTGAAGACCTGTGGGATAAAGGTCTTCCACGACAGAGGAAAGATGTATTGAAAGATCTCACGCGCCGGCTTGATCGACGAAAAGAACAACCAGAGATAGGGGACGATGAATACCATCGCCAGCGTCCACAGCGTCAGATAGAGGAGCCCGCCGCCGGCGAGGCGCCTGATCGAGGCGCCCCCAAGTGGCCGGGCGTCGACGCCGCCGCGATCCCTCCGGTTCGCCAGCGCCTCCACGTCAATACTCCACGGTGGTGCGTAACAGCCGGAACTGGATAAGGGTCAGCACGAGGACGATCCCCAACAGGATCACGGACATCGCCGAAGCGTACCCCATCTGGAAGTAGCGGAACGCCGTGCGAAAGATATAGAACACGATGACCGTCGTGCTCTCCGCCGGCCCGCCGTCGGTCATGAGATAGACGGGGGTAAAGACCTTGAACGCTGCGATCGTCCCCACCACCACGACAAACACCGCCGGGCGGCGGAGCAGCGGAAGCGTGATCCGCACAAACGCCCTCCAGGGTGATGCTCCGTCAATCGACGCGCTCTCATAGAGATCCACTGGGATCGATTGCACCCCGGCCAGGAAGATGAGCATGTAGAACCCGACATCCTTCCACACACCCATCGCGATCAGACTCCACAAGGCCTGGTCGGCGCTCGCCAGGAACGGCTGCGCCGGCAGTCCGATGGTGCGCAGCACCCCGTTGATGAAGCCCTGGGAGTTATACATCAGCTTCCACACGGTGCTGATGACGACCAGCGATGTCACCACCGGGACGAAGAACGCCGAGCGGAAGAACGCCAGCCCGCGGACACGCTGCTTCAAGAGCAGCGCCAGCCCCAATGCCATGGCCGTCTGACACACGACGAGCAGGATCGTATACCATAGCGTATTTTTGAGGGCGACTTGAAAGACCGGGTCCTTCAGGGCCCGGTCATAATTCTCGAACCCGACGGGGATCTGCTCCGGGTTCAGCAGCGAATAGTCGAAAAAGCTGATGCGGAGCGCCTGAGCGATCGGCAAGATCGAGAACAGGATGATCCCGACAGCCGCCGGGAGGAGAAACGCGGCGGCTGTCGCGTATCGCTGGCGCCGAATCCCCGAGACTCGCAGCATCGCGGTCCGCAGAGTCGCGCGGGGTTATCGTCCTCCCCGCGCCAGCGCCACGTCGAGCCGCCCCGCGGCGTCATCGAGCGTGCGCTGCACGTCGCGGCCCAGCGCGATGTCCTTGGCTATCGCGAGGAAGGTATCCGAGAAGTAGTTGTAGGCCGCGGTGTTGGGACGGTGGATCGCGCACTTCTGCAACTGGGTGGTGAAGATTTCCCAGGGGTACTGCTTGAAGGTCTGGTCTTTCGCGATCAGCGACTTTCGCACCGGGAGATAGCCGCTGGCGCGCACCCACTCGGCGTGCTTTTCACGCGTCAGGTAGTCGGTCAGCCCCCAGGCGGCGTCGGGACTCTTCGTTTTCGCCGAGATCGAGACGTTCCACCCACCCGCGGTGACGGCGCAGCGCTTGTTCTTGAACATCGGCACGACGGCGTATTTGAAATCCGGGAAACGCCGGTCGAGAAACGCGCGGTACGTGCTGGGAGCCTGAAAGATCGCGATCTTGCCGGTCGGAAAGCCATCGGGGATCGGGTCCACGGCCATCACGCGGTGGCGCGTGAAGAGATCCTGGTACCACTTCATCGCCTCAACGGTGGCCGAGCTATTGAGAGTCCCGGTTGCCTTCTTGAGATCGGGGCTGAGCACCCAACCGTTGTTCTGCGCGATCACCGGCAGGATCGACCAATCGCCGAGATGGCGCAGCACGCCAAAGCCCCACACGTCGGTACGGTCGCCGGTGCGCTTGGTCAATCGCCGCGCATGGTTGACGAACTCGTCCCAGGTCCAGGCGTCTTCGAGCTTTTGCGGGATCTTGATACCGGCCTCATCGAACATCGCCCGGTTGACGAACAGGCCTTCGGTCAACTCGTGCATCGGCACGCCGTAGATCTGCCCCTTCCAGACCGGCTCGATGAGCCCGGAGTCGATGAGGTCGCCTTTGTTCTGGGGGGTCAGGTATTTGCCGAGGACCAGAAGGCTCCCCTGCGCCGCAAACGCCGCCGTCCGCACGTCCATCCAGAAGACGTCCGGGGCGTCGCCGGC